>VFZK01000037.1 GCA_016871215.1 Acidimicrobiia bacterium
CCGGCCGCAAAGTAAACTCGAAACTGCCTATTACAAAGCTGATGCTTCCATCCGCAACATCATTGAACTTCTGGAGGCCGCCTGAACTTTGTTGAACTGTTTTTGTTGATGATTAAAGAGGTAAGAATCTAAGAGTGGAGCGAGGTGTCACCGTGACAAAGAGGATCAACGTCTTATTCCTCCCACATCCCCTGGGGCCATCAATGTTCAAGCCGTGGGGTGAGGATGTGGTTTTGGCGATTAGCGACCGTCACAACCTGCGGATTCTGGACTATGGAAAGCCGATCCCGCCTCAATTCGAGGGCGTTGACGTTGCCATTGACCATGGTGGTTCGGCGGGAACACGGGAAATGGCAGACGCTGCGGCTGGTACCGTGCGCCTTTGGCAGATCCTTGGAACCGGCCTGGATCATTTCGATCTCGACTACTGGCGATCCAAGGGAATACCCGTGGCCAACTGCCCAGGCCCGTTTAGCGCAGTGGCTCTCGCAGAATGTGCCATGATGTTGATCTTGATGTTGGCTCGCCGGTATCCGGTGGCTGTCGAAAACTTGCGGCGCGGCGTCCTCTACCAACCAGTTGGCAGCGAGCTGGAGGGTTTGCAGCTTGGAATTGTCGGATTCGGGGCGAGTGGCATAGAGTTGGCTCGGCGAGCAAGGTCCTTTGGCATGAGGCCCTCGGTGATTGACATCCGAGAGATCAAGGAATCTGAAGTTCGCGAGTACGGTTTGGAATTCGTCGGTGGGCCCGCTGACCTTGACAAGGTCGTGGCAGAATCTGATGTCTTGTCGCTGCATCTGCACTTGAATGAGCAGACGCGCCACATCATCGATGGTCGCCGTCTGGGCCGCATGAAGCCGACGGCGTTTCTCATTAACGTCGCTCGGGGCGCACTGGCGGACGAGGTTGCGTTGGCTCAGGCGTTGGTTGCAGGCCGCATCGGTGGTGCCGGGCTCGACACTTTCGGCCAGGAACCGCCCGATCTGAACTCCCCTTTGTTTAGCTTGCCGAATGTCATCGCAACGCCCCACATTGCCGGCGTCACCGATGGCACGTCGCGCAAGCGAGCGCAAGCTGCAGCCCAGAATGTGGATCGGATTGCCGCAGGGCTGGAACCCTTATACCGGGTCGATTGATTCAGGCACCCAACGGAATCACGGGTCTGATGGATTCGCGTTTTTGTGGCGCCTCCTTTTTCATTGAAATTGGTTCTGATGGCCTTGGCACTTTTTCGCGACAACAGCTGCGGTCGAGGGCTCTCGCAGACAGGCCCGATTCCAGCAGCTCCGGCGACACTAGCCGGGCTTTTGGAGCACCCAAATCGAGAGGACGATCCATGCCATTGAAAAGCGAATCTCTTCAAGGGATGTGGGCCGGGCTGCCTGTGCCCTGGGACGACCACGATAGGATCAATGAAGAAGCACTTCGCGAGAATGTGCGCCGCACCTGCCGCGCGGGCGCTCACGGAGTCTACACTCACGGGACGACCGGCGAGTTCTATGCGCAGACCGAGGAAGAATGGCGAACGGTCGTGCAAGCCACAGTCGAGGAGTGCCGGAACTTGCGGACGCCTGTCCAAGTGGGCTGCACAGCACTGTGGACGGGCGAAGTCATTCGCAGAGCGGCATTCGCACAGAACGTTGGAGCTGATGCGGTGCAGATTGCTTTTCCGTTTTGGTTGCCGCTTACGGAGGACCAGGCGGTTCAGTTTCTGGGCGACATTGGCACTGCCGTTCCGGAAATGCCCATTATTCTCTACGACACGGACAGGTCCAAAAGGCCTTTGACGCTAGAATTGCTCCGGCGAATCCAGAATGCGCGAATCCCGGTGATTGGCTGCAAAGGCGGGCGCGGCAAGGAAGAGCTGGCAAGGTTTCGCGAACTTGCGCCGAGTATCCGGTTGTTCGTTGGCGAACCGGAGCTCGCAGCCAGTTGGGAATACGGAGCGCGGGGTTGCTATAGCGCATTCGTCTACGCGTGTCCGCGCTTCATGCTCCGCTATTTTGATTTGTGCGAGCGTGGCAGCGAAGAGGCGCTTCAAATTGGGCAAAAACTGCAGCGGATGATCAAGGAATATGTCGTCCCTCGATTCGCAAAAGGCATGTACGACACCGCCTTTGACCGGACTTTCGCAACGATGACCGGATTTCTAACGGGTTCGTTACTCCAGAGCCGGGCACCGTATGACTCGGCGACCCAGGCCGATGTGGAGGCCTGCCGTGCGTGGTGCGCCCAGCATCTGCCCGAGTTTATCGAGGAAATTTGAGAGGCCTCCCGTGTCGCCAAATCGAAACCCAACGGTGGCCTTGCTGATCGGCGTGGCTTTCGCGTTGCTGCCGAAGTCTACGGTAGCGGAGATTCCGGGACAAGCTGTCAGCCCGGTAGAATTCAAACAGATGCGCATTACCGACACCTGGGCTCGGTACGATGGGCGCTTGACGTGGGGCAGAGGACAGGTTCTGGCCATTCTGGATGATGGCTGCGATTTGAAAGTGCCCCAATGGCAGGTATCGTTCCCATGGGGGAAGAAGGTGATTGCCAGCTACGACGCGATAGATGGAGACGACGATCCTGCGCACGTGCCTCCAGGTTACCACGGCACCAGTGTGGGGTTTCCATCCTCGCTGAACTACCTGGGGAAGCTGGGGGTGGCCTTCAACAATCAGGTGGCGCACGTGCGGGCTGTCACTGTCGTCCACCTCCCGACGTTGGAGTCGGCCACCATCGCGGCGGGGTTGCGCTGGGTGATCGACAATCATCGCAAGTATCGAATCACAGCTGTGAACCTGGCCGCTCTGGACGATCAGCGTCACAAGGAGCCCGTGCCCACAGGGATTGATGAACCTCTAAGGGAAATGAAGAAACTGGGAATCTGGGTCAGCGCGCCGTGCGGCAATCATCACTACACCGACGGAATCTCCTGGCCGGCCTGCCAGCCAGACTGCTTTGCGATCGGCGCCACGAAGCCCGAGAGGGACGAAGTTCACCTCGACCGGTACCGCAATACCGATATTCTTGTTCCTGCTAAGGCGACCTCTTCTTCGAATGCATTCATTACCGGAGCGAGCATGATCTTGCGAGAAGCCATCGACACAAACCAGTTCGACTGGCACGCCGAGGGTCCCACCCTACCCGACGCCATGATGGCCATTTTCAAGAAGACCGGGCCCGAGGTTTTCGACCGCGCGACGGGCGTGACGTTCAGGCGGCTGGATCTGTTGGCAGCCGTCGACTATGTCTTTGCGCGCTCGAAACGAAAGGCAGGTGGTCGTTGAATCGGCGCCGGTTCTTGACAAAAGTGGCAGCTGGAGCCACCGGAACGCTGGCCTGCTCTGGTCTGAATCTGGGGTTCACCGATCCATGCGCCGCAGGGAAGCCAGAGTGGATCATGCTCGTTTGGTGTGCACATTCCATTTCTGGAGCCCGGCAACTCAATCTTAAATTTGACTCAGAATACGTTCGGCAGATGATGGCGCATTGTGCCGAACACGGTGTTCGCAGTGTCCTGTGGCGCGGCAGCTACGTGGGAAAGCTGACCTACCACAGCCAAGTGGCCGAAATCATGGGTCGAATGGATCCGGATCGCTATCAACAGGAAGCCAAGACCTTCAAGGCTTGGGACGAAACCGTCGCTTCGTTCAATGCCATGGCCGAGACGGTTGCCGGATTCGATACACTGGACGTGGCCCTGGCGGAGGCCAAGAAGCGCGGGCTGCGGTTCTACGCCGACCTGGCGCTGTTTGACCGGTATTTCCCGGGACTCGAGAGCAAGTTTTTCGACGACCATCCTTACTGCTGCGTTTTGGCTCGCGACCAGAAAACGCATTACCGTGGCATTCCCTGTTATGCGGAACCCTCGACTCAGCCGTATGTCTTGTGAGAAATCGAAGAGCTGCTTGCTCGGGGAGTCGATGGAATCGGGTTCTATCTCGAGAGCCACGCTGGCGGGTTAGAGCTGTTTGGCGCTGGAGGCAAGGGTCCCAACGAGTTCGGATTCAATCCGCCGGTAGTCGCTGCTTACAAGCAGCGCTACGGAGTCGACATCCTTAGCGAACACTTCGATGCGGCCAAGCTTCACGCTCTGCATGGGGAACTGTTCACCGAGTTTCTGCGGCGTGTCCGCCGCGCTGTTGGAAGCCAACGGAAGTTGCTGGCGTCAACGTTACTAGACGGGTTCGCTGGCTACGGAGGGAAAGGCGGCGAGCAGCTGGCAGAGCGGACCTGGATTCGGCAGGCGCCGATCGAAATTTTGCCGGCTTATCGGCTCGATCTGGAATGGGAGAAATGGATGCGGGAAGGCATTGCCGATGCCTTGATGGTGTATGCGCCGATGCCTGGAGCGATCGAACAGGTCCAGAAGCACATTCGCGCCAAAGTGAAGCGCGGTCCGGTGTACCTCATCCGCGAGACAGACAATCCGAAGTTCGAGACGGAATACCAGAAGGAATTTGCCGCTGTGGCAGCAGGCCGTCTGGACGGAATGGTCATTGATGAAATGAAGGACTATCACCCTCATCCCCAGCGTTGGTGCCCGCTACTTCCGGGGTGACGCTGTTTGCTGAGTGCTCCGTTTCCTGATCTCGGCGACGGATCCTTAACGTGGCTGAGCCGCTGCGCGCGAAGGCCGTCAATCAAGTTAGGCAACCGAGCTGCCTACACACACCGTAAACAGGAGGCATCGCAAATGAACCGGCGTGAACTGTTCGAATCTGCCACGCTAACGGCAGCAGCTCTTGGGTTGAAATCCCTGTGGCCCGCCGCGGTGGAAGCCTCGCAGGCGGTTTCGGGCGCGAGACAGCGCGGGCTTCCGCCCGTGACAATTACAGAGGTCAAGAGTGTTCTGACCGCCCCAGCCGGACGCCGTCTGGCTGTCGTCAAGGTACTGACGAGCGAACCAGGACTCTATGGTTTGGGCTGTGCCACGTTCACTCAAAGGATTCGAGCTGTTCAGACTGCGATCGATGTCTATCTGCGGCCGTTTCTGATCGGCAAGAGCCCGTGGAACATCGAAGATGTGTGGCACTCTTCGTTCTTCAGCTCCTATTGGCGTAACGGCCCGGTATTAAACAACGCCCTCAGCGCGGTGGATATGGCCCTGTGGGACATCTTGGGCAAGTGGAGTGGCTTGCCGGTGTACCAGTTGCTGGGCGGGAAGTGCCGCGAGGCCGTGGACACCTATACTTCTGCAAGTGGCAAATCGTTTGACGAAACTGCCGAATCGGTCCAGCGCTTGATGGATGCAGGCTACAGGCACGTGCGTTGCGAGCCACACGTCCCCGAAACGCCAACCGACTCCGTTCTGCCCAGTAGTTCTCCGCTTCCGGGCAACCAACAGAGACGCACCTGGGAAGCGGGCCCTTACGCCAGGAACCTGCCGCGTTTCTTCGAACACCTGCGCAAAAAAGTGGGTTTCAACGTCGAGTTGGTGACCGATGTTCACGAGTTGTTGCCGCCAATCCTTGCGATCCAGCTGGCCAAAGACCTGGAACCCTATCGACTGTTCTTCTTGGAAGACCCGCTTTCTCCGGAGGACGTCGGTTACTTCACGCACCTGCGCCAGCAGTCGAGCACACCCATCGCCATGGGAGAGTTGTTCAACAATCCCAACGAATGGTTGAACCTTGTCAGTGGACGGCTGATCGATTTCATTCGCGTGCATATTTCGCAGGTCGGCGGCATCAGCATGGCCCGGAAACTCGCAACGCTGTGTGAGTTCTTTCGAGTGCGGACGGCCTGGCATGGCCCCGGCGACTGCTCACCGGTTGGCCATGCAGCCAACCTCCATCTAGACTTTGCCTGCCACAACTTCGGCATTCAGGAATTTCATGGGCTGACTCAGGCTGAGCAAGATGTCTTTCCCGGCAGCCCCCAACAGAAGCGGGGCTACCTTTATGTGAGCGACAAACCGGGCCTGGGAGTGGACCTCGACGAGAAGCTGGCTGCTCGCTTCCCGATCAAAGATGATCCAAGCTTCGATATGCACTGGGGAAACCTGCGCCAGTTGGACGGCACGATCGTCAAGCCGTAGTACCTATTCACCGATTCCGCCCGCGAAAGGGCACGCAGTGTGGCGCAGCCGTTACCTACACTTGTGGAGGTGATTCCTTGAAGATTCTGCTGTCCGTTGTTGCCCTGTTGCTGATGGTTCCCGGGCCGACGGCCACCGGGCAGGAGCGCGATCTCGATTTGGTACTTGCCGGTGGGCGGGTGATGGATCCCGAGACGGGCTTGGATGCCGTTCGCCAGATTGGCATCCGCGGCGACCAGATTGCCGTGATCTCGACGCAGTCCTTGGACGGGCGCTTGCGCGCTTCTGGCAAGCGCGTCGGCGCCAGCGGTCTGGTAGTGGCTCCCGGTTTCATCGACCTGCATGCCCATGGTCAAAGCACTCGGTCCAGCGAGTTTCAGGCGCACGATGGCGTGACCACGGCACTGGAGTTGGAATGGGGTTATCCGCTGATCGGACGTTGGCTTGAGTCGCGGGCAGGGAAGTCTCTGGTGCACTACGGCGCTACCGTGGCGCACGGCCACGTCCGCACCCTCGCCATGCCCGATTTAGCGAAGCAGGCTGCTTTTGAGACGGAGCGCACCTTGGGCCTGGAGACCCTGGAAGCGATTCTCCCGCTCCCGGGCACTGCGCGGATAGCCGGGTTCTCGAAGCCATTGGACGTTGCGCGGCTTCCTTTATTGCGCGAACTTCTGGACCGAGGCTTGAATGAAGGAGCCCTCGGCATCGGCATGGGACTTCAGTACTATCCAGGAGCCCAAGCAGACGAGGTCTTCCGAGTATTTCAGCACGCGGCCCGAAAAACTGTCCCAGTATTCACCCATGTGCGCTCGATGGCCGTCGACGCCATGCAGGAGGTCATCGCCAACGCGGCTGCCACAGGGGCATCGCTTCACATTGTCCACATCAACAGCTCGAGCCTGGGCCACATCGGTGTCACGCTGGAAATGATACGCGGTGCGCAGCAACGCGGCCTCGACGTTTCGGCAGAAGTCTATCCTTACACGGCTGCCTCCACGGGCATTCAATCAACGCTCTTCGATCCAGGCTGGCAGGAGAAGTTGGGAATCGACTATGGCGATTTGCAGTGGCAAGACACGCGCGAAAGGCTCACGGCCGAGACGTTCGCCAAATACCGCAAACAGGGCGGCGTGGTGATCCTGCACATGATGAAGGAGGAGTGGATCGAATCGGCCTTGCGTTCGCCCTTCGTGATGATCGCGTCGGACGGCATGCCCTATGCGCCCGGTGCACACCCGCGCTCAGCGGGCACTTTCTGCCGTGTGCTGGGGCGCTATGTGCGGGAGCGCAAGACGCTCAGTCTGATGGACGCACTGCGCCGGATGACACTGCTGCCGGCGCAGCGGCTCGACCAGGTTTCACCCGCGATGCGCAAGAAAGGCCGCGTGCAGGAAGGAGCCGATGCCGACCTGACGATATTCGACCCTGCCCGTGTGGCTGACACGGCGACCTTTGAGCGGAGCTTGAGTTTTTCCGAAGGAATTCAGCACGTCATCGTCGCGGGGACGATTGTTGTCAGCGATGGCGCCACCGTTCCCGGCGTGTTCCCCGGGCGGGCAGTGTTGGGGCGGTATCGCACGCCTTGAACGTTGAAATGCCAGTCTTAGCGTCCTGCCGTTTTTGCGAATCGAGGTTCCCGCACGAGCGGGCACGAAGGTTCCAACACCCAGCTCAGGCGACTTTGCTCTGTTAGGTTTCGTGCAGATTCGCAGGTGGCGTATTCGGAAAGAACGTGTTAATGAAAGCGTTTCCTAACCAGAGCTCCTTCCTTCGACGACCCGCGGTCCAAAGGCAGTACCAACCTTGCTCTTGACATTCAATCTTCCCCGACGGAGCTGCCGGAGCTTCCCATGATTCATAGCCACGCAATTCTTACCTCTCCCTCAAGTTCCCTGAACTCCTTATCTCCTGTAACCAGCTCAGCCCTGCGTAGTTTTGCTAAGGCCGCCGCAAAGCAATCCCCGTAAGACATTCTTTTGATGGCTTTGAACTCAGCGGCCTGCTTGGTCAGATCCAAATCTACGGAAATGATCTCAATAGGCAGGGTTGAAATCAGATGAGCTACGCGTTCTGCTCTTTCGCGGCCTGCTTCTCTCAGGGTGATGTAAAAGATCTCTCCCCAATTCACCACGGACAGGAGCAGATGCTGTCCCGAGTCTCTAGCGGCGCGAAAAATCTCAAACATCTTATCTTTACCAGCTTCGCCTTCGAAATAGGCTATGAGGCTGTAGGCGTCCAGAACCCTGACGGTAGCGCTCACAGCTCTCGCTCCTTTGCCTTTTCTTCCATCAAGGCTTTCAGTAGTTTGCCCTTCGTCCCGGTTATCCCTGCCAAACTTCGGAGATATTCGTCTGTAACGGGTCTGATCACTATCTCGCCGTCCCGCTCGTAAAGGTAGACCTGCGTTCCTTTTTTGATGCCAAACTTACGTCGTAGCTTGGAGGGGATGACTAGTTGGCCTTTCACCGTAACGACCGACTTATCCATAAAACCTCCTACGGTTGGATGATACCGATTAAGGATACCAAGAACAAGAACGTAAGTCAGTGGAGAAGATGTACAATTGGATCAAAAAAGGTAAGCAACGCTACAATCCGGTCTGCGCGCTCGAAAGCCCCCATAAGAGAGTAGCCGAAGCGAGACATGCATGACCTGACCGGGCTACCAGAATGGGACGCACAGCGGCAAATGCAGGGAGTCACGAGGCACAGGTTGTTGGTTTGAAGGAGCCTGTCGGAGAGAAGTGATGGCGGTCTCCAAAGGATCTTCAGCGATTCTTTTGGGCCAGCTCACCAACGCAATAGCAGGTGGGCGCCTATCCCGGCGCCAGCCAGGACGCCAGAACCAGCACTCCTGCGAGCAACAGCAGCACAATCCCCGCGCAAACCAGGCTGCCGATCCACGCTTCCCGGCTTGGAACGGGGATCTCCCAGTCTTTGAAAGGGAGTAGTTTGCGTTGGCTACCGCCGACCGTCGTTTCTGCATCCAGGACGGCAACCGAAAGATTTCGTTCGCTCGCCAGCGCCTGGTTGCCCGAAGCTGGCGCGCCGATCAAAGCGGGTTCCAGGAGTCTTGCTTCCTGGCCAATGGGTGTGTTGATTCGCAGGAAGAATTGGTTGAGTCGCTCAGCAGGTTCCGGCGGAGTCAGGCAGCTCACCAGAACACCGCTGATACATCCAGCAGTCAGAAAGAAGGTGATGGTCAGCGGCAATCCCGCATCGCCAGTCCAGCGGAACACACCTTGCGCCACCAGCATGGCGGCCAACGCAGCAAAGAAACTGGCGAACGCTCCGTAGCGATTGCCACGGCGCCAGTAAAGTCCCAAGAAAAAGGCGATACCCATCAGCGGCACGGTGTTGAAGGTGAAGCGCATGGCGCTGGGCATGTCGCCGAACGCAAACGCCAATCCAACCGAGCAGGCGCCGAACGCCAGGGACGAGATACGATTGATGCGGAGCGTCTCTCGCTCTTCGAGTGCAGGTCGCAGGAAGCGCTTGTGAATGCTGTTTGTCCAGAAGCCGGCGAAGCAGATCATGAACACGGCCACGTTGTCCATCACCGAGGCCATGATGCAGGCGACCATCAGACCTGCGAACCCTGCAGGCAAAAGGTCGCGGGCCATGAGTCCGAAGGCATGGTCGGCTTTGATGGTCCCTGGCCCGTAGAGCGCGATGGCCATGACGCCAGTCAACGCCCAAGGAACCGTAATCAAGCGCTTCATCAAAAGTCCTCCGATGAAGCCGACGCGGCTGTCCGTCTCGGTTTTGGCTGACCCGACGTTGGTCATGATGTGAGGCTGAACCACCATGCTGAGCAACGAATTGATCGACATCATCACAATCCAGTAGATCGTGATCTCCTCATCCATGACAAGGCGGAGCGCCTTCTCGGGATCGGGCAAGGCTGCCTGAAATCCATTGAGCCCCCCGATCTTGATCCAGAAGAACGGCAGAATGAGCAGCGACATGACGATCGTGAGGAGCCCTTGGAAGAAATCGTTCCAAACAGCAGCGATGAGTCCTCCCATGATCCCGTAGAGGAAGGATACCGCTGCGATCAGAAATACGGCGCTCCAGGCCGGAATGGCGCCACCCGTCAACGATTCGATGAGCTGTGCCGACCCGAATAGCATGACCGCCGTGAAAATGATACAGACCGCCATCCCAAAGACGGTATAAAGCAGCATGAAGTTCGTTCCGTAGCGCAGCTCGAAGAAGTCGGCCGTCGTCTGGACTCTGGCGCGGCGAAAGATGGGTGCAAGCAGCCAGTAGATGGGCAGCGTAAACAACATGACCCACTGATACCAGATGCCCGACAGGCCGACGCTATAGGACTTTGACGCCACTCCCACTGCGTTGTCGGCGTGGGTGCCGGCGCCGAAAGCAAAGAACGCCGTCAGCAGTTTTCCGAAGCGGCGCCCGCCCATCAAGAAATCCTCGTTGGTTTTCACCAGATGCGCAGATGCCCAGCCGATTCCCACGACGACCAGGAAATAGCTAAGCAGGACGAGCACATCAAGAGGTGTTAGACCCAGCATTCGCGCTCCTTATCCGCTGTTGCGGAGTGGCGGGTAGACTGATGTCGCGAAAAGGAAGGCCTTTTCGCTTCTGCCCTTCACAGGTTCATGGGAGAGAGCAGCGGTGGAGCCCTAACTCCCCCGCCCCGGGAGAAGTGAAGCCCCAACGTCCTTACCGGCTGCTCGAGAGAATCTGTTCGAGAATGTCGATCCCGACTTGCTCGCTCCAGGCGGCGGCGATTCGCCGGAACATCGGGCCTGGTTTGCCATCGGCAATTCCGACGCCATTGATTTTGGTTACCGGGGCGATCGCGTAAGGCGATGTCGTGAGCCACGCTTCGTCGGCATTGATGACGTCGTGGACTTGTATGTCCCGTTCGACGAAAGGAATCTGAAGCGTTGCGCACAACTCGATCACATTCTGGCGGCTGATCCCGCGCAGAATGTTCCGGGCCGTAGGTGAGATTACGGTGCCGGCCTTCACGATAAGAAAGTTCGATCCACCGGTCTCGGTCACATTGCCGTCCAGGTCGAGCAGGAGTGTGACGGCCAGGGGATCGACCAGGCGAACTTCCTGATCTGCGAGCCACCAGTGCATCCGGCTGCGGCACTTGATCTTTGGGTCGGTGCACTGAGGAGGGACATGGCGAATCGAAGGAGTCACCACGTGTGCGCCTTCGCGAAAGAAGCGCAACCAGGTGGAGAAGGGCAAAGGAAACGTATGAATACAGAAAGTCGGTTGCTGGTTTGCTGTGCGTGCGGCCGCGCCTGCATATACCAGGTTCTCGCCCGGCGTGATGAACCAGATGATGGCGAGGTCTTCTTCCGGACGCAGCTCCTGTGCGTTATGGCGAATCAGCTCGAGCGACACGTCGCGGGTCTCTGCCAGCGAGATCGCAGGCATCAAACGCGTGTACTTGCAGGACTCGTAGAAGCGAACCAGGTGGTCGTCGAGCCGGAAAGGCCGATGCCGATAGGTCCGCGCCAAATCGGTTACTGTTGCTCCCAACACGATACCTTGATCGTAGATCGAGAGCTTGGCTTGTGAAGCCGGAACCATTTGACCCCGAATGTAGACCAAGGGTTCAAACTCTGACATGGCTTGCTCCTAAGGTAGGACACACAAGCAACATCTGCGTTGAGACCAACTGCGCCGACATGACGCCCATGAGGAGGTGCAACGGCACTACGCTTCAACTCCCTGGAGCTGCTGGCGCTGTTTCTTGGAAGACTCCGTATAGCGGGCTTTCGCCTCAAGGTCGGGCACTGCGTGGGCCGCATAGTAAACGATGGCTACTGCGCGACGAGAACGCAAACTCGGGTTGGCATCGGCGCGATGGACCGTGTCGCAGTGGTGGACCAGCAAATCACCTGGGTTAGCCGTGGCCTTGACTTCGATGGCCTGGTCCGCAGGACCCCAATCAGAGATGCCTTGAGAGAACCCTAGAACATTGGACACATTGTGCGGCCGCATTCCCTTTTTGTGCGAGCCTGGCAGATAGCGGATGCACCCGTTTTCCTCATTCACAACGTCTAGTGGGAACCACAAGGTCAAGGCTTCGCTGGGGCGCAGCGTGAAGTAGTAACCATCCTGGTGCGGTGGCGTTTGCTTCCCAATGCCAGCGGGCTTGTTGAAAAACTCCACGCCCTTGGTAACGACGGACATGCCGAGCAGTGCTTCTGCTAATTCCCGATGGCGCTTTCGCTGCTGAAACTCGGCGAAAAACGAATCGTTCTTTTCCATGAACTGCATCTGCTTCAGGGTGGCAGAATTGCCCTTAACCTCGTAAAACGCGTCCGTCGGGGGAAGTCCAGGAACGATCTGGTCGACGTAGCGGAGCAGGTTCTGCTCCAGCTCGACGACCTCTTCCGTTGAAAGGAAGTTTCGGATGACCGCATAGCCATCCCGGGCAAAGTTGGTTAGGTGCGTCTCGAGTTTCTCCACGAAGATCTCCTTTTCTTTGGATCCAAACTCTCTTCTCAATTCCGGGCAGGAGCGTTGGTGAACGGAGCCGGTGCAGGCCTACCAGGCGCTGGCCGTCGCAGCAGCAACGGTTTGACACGGCCGGATTATACAACAGCCGCCGCCATGACGGCTCACTTTGCCAGTAGGCCGGTAGTGGGTCAATTCGACTGTGGCCCGCGCATCTTGCGCATGACTCACGGCGAGACGCCCGTGCCTGGAGTTTCTACATTTCGAAGCCGACATGGGCAAAAGCCCATGCCACTCTTGCAAACTGACCCACTGGCCGGCAGCCCACCGAGTGCACTCTTCTCCAATCTCGTGCTTCGCCGGGCTCATTTCGTGTTTGCTGTGTGAGACACCGTTGCTGGCAAGCCCAGAAGTTGCTAGGCTGCGATCCGTTTGAGACGGTGTTGTTCTTCGGCGCGAATTTTCGCTGAGGACCCAAGGGGACTTTGGTGCCTGATAGCTGGCACGACGTGCCAGGTGCGGCGGGAAAAATCGGAGTCGTCGCGAATCACTGAAGGCGAAATGCCCCGTGTCGAGTTTGGTAATAGCTTGCTCCGATGAGTTCTCGCCCGGGGGCGTGCCCGATCGGTCAACAACCTCACGGTAGCGCGTGAGCTAAGTCAACTGCAGTCATTTCTGCCCTAACTTTTCAGCGGTGAGTCCTGAGTACCCCTTAGAGCGAGATCAAACGCTCAATGGCTGGCTGTACGCGGCGACGCAGTGGGGTGTTTTTCTTTGCGCGCCTGTGCTGTACGTCGACGTGGTGCATACTTCGCTATGCCACCAACTGGGCGCGTCTCGCACGGTCGCGAATCTCCCGACCTCGGCTCGCATCCTGACAGCCCTTGCTGCGGCCATCGTAGCCTGGCTGATTCCGCACGCCGACAAGTTGAGGCTGGTCGTCGCTGCCAGCTATGGGATCTTGATTCCAGCTTCGCTGGCCGTGATTGCGGCTTTGCTCTTGCCGGTTGGCCCCGGCATTCAGATCGCGGCGGTCGTGATTCATGGTGGCGTCGCTGGTGGAGCGGCCAACGTTGGTTGGGTTTTTGTCTGCGAGATCTTTGCACGCGGTGTTGCGCCGGCACGGCGATCGGTCGTGGTAGGTCTGACGTACACCATCGGCCCTGCATTCGCTCTGGTCGGTTCTCTGTTTTCCCAGTGGATTCTGGGCTCCAGCAACTTCGGGCTGAACTTCCCATGGAACTACGCGATTGTGTTTGCGACGGTCGTGCCCTCGATGGCAACGATCGCAATTGCCGCGCTCCGCTTTCGAGTTCCTGTCGTTTCGAGCACTGAGGCCCGAGAGCCGCTCGCGCAGTTTCTGTTCGGCGGCGTCTGGAGGTTCCTGCGCGAACGCCACTTCCTTCTTTTGGTGGCGTCGCACCTGCTGCTTGTGGCGGCGTTCTCGGCAATCGGCAACGTGAACCTGCTCGCCAAGGAAACCATGGGCAAAGAGCCTCAGGAAGTGGCCGGGTATATGAATGCTCTGCGTTTTTTGGGAAAGATCTTAGGAGGCTTTGGATTGGGACTCGTCATGGGCCGCAAAGGCATGCGCGCGGCGGCGCTGGCTGCATCGCTCTTGACTTGTGTGGCTCTGGGCGCGCCGTTGTTCCTGCGGGGACCGATGTATCTCTCCACTTTCCTCGTGCTTGGAGCGGCCGAACTCGCCTCGGTCTACTACTTCAATTACGGCATGGCGGCGTCTCCGGCCCATCTAGTGAAGCGGAACATGTCGTTCATCACGCTGCTGATGGCGCCAGCTGCTTTAGCTCCGGCCTTTCTGGGCGCTGTCGCGGATGCGTCGGGCCTGCTGTGGAGTCTAGCGGTGGCCTTCGTGATGAGTGCGATTGCCACTTGCTTGTGTCTCCCACTACCGGGGAGAAGAGAAGGCGGCTACTAGGGGGCTACTAGGGAGCTACTAGGGAGCTACTAGGGAGGTCCAGGTTATGAGCTTCTCCAGGAAACAGTTAATCGTGGGTTGGATGCTTGTCGTGGCGGCTGCTTTGGTCGCTCGTGATCTGCAACCCACAGCTGGATCTCAGAAGCCTGACCGCACAGACTGGGGACAGTCCTTTCCGGAGCTTTGCCTGCGTGTCACTTTTGGCTTGACGGATCTGGAGCTAAAATCCTGGGATGGCGAGCTGCTGCCCGAGTCCGGGCAGCTGCTGGAAATCCGCGAAGACCGCTTTCGAGTGCACAACTACAAGGAGTCCATCTTTAGCCGTTCGGGTCCCGAGCTGAAGGTCCAGAGCGAACCGCGGTTTCCCAACGACCTTGTTACTGGGCCAACTGCCTGGGTTTGTAGCACGCGATGGGCATCGCTTCATGGCCCGACTACGGAATGGCATTCGGTCGCAGAGCCACCGAGTCCGGTATTGCAGAGCCCGAGCCTTTTCGTGCGGGTACTGAGAAACGAGCGGCGACTGCCGATCCAGATCAGGACAGCTCAGGGACGATTTGCCGTCAACCCCGCGGCAGTTGAGAGTTTCGAGGCGGCTGAGTTCTTGAATGGCGGTGTTCGCGTCGAACGGGTTCCGGCGACGATGGCGCCAGCATCAGAGCGCCCAGGGCAGCCGGATTTCCCGGCGATTCTGGCGAGCAAGGATGACGCGCTGTGGGTGGCCTGGCAGGAGTTCGATGGCAAATCGGATTCGGTCTGTGTGAAGCAGCGCTCATCTGCAGGCGTCTGGAAGCCTGTTTCGCGCCTGGCCGAAGCAGTAGACGCCTTTCGCGTCGCCCTTGGCGAGGATTCTTCGGGGTCTCTCTGGTGCATTTGGTCTGCTCAGTCGGCAGGCAACTGGGATCTCTATGGCCGGCACTTCGACGGAGCGCATTGGTCGAAGTTGCAGCGATTGACTGATGCACCGGGTCCCGACGTCTACCACAAGATCATCCGAGACTCGCAAGGCAGGCTCTGGCTGGTCTGGCAAACCGTGCGCGATGGGCACAGCCAGATTGCCGCGAAGCACTACGATGGAAAACAGTGGTCGGCTTCACAGCAGATCAGTCAAGGGCCGGCAGCTAAGGGCAATAACTGGTGGCCTTCGGTTGCCGCCGGGCCTGATCGGGCATTGGCCGTGGTTTGGGACGGATACGCGCAAGGTAACTACGACGTCTACCTGCGGCGCTTCGGAGGAGGACGCTGGGGCGATGTTCAAACGATAGCCGGTACCGCCCGGTTCGAAGCGCATCCAAGCGCCGCCATTGACGGGCGTGGCCGAGTTTGGGTGGCTTGGGACGAGTCCGACGCTCACTGGGGCAAGGACACCGGTTTTCTGGTCACCCGGAAAGGCACGCTGCTTCACGAATCGCGACAGGTACGGGTCGTCTGCGTGGATGGGCAGCAGACGCTGGCGACTGCGGGGGACCTTTCTCAAGCGCTGAAGCCAGGTGAATTCTGGGAGTTGCCACACCTGCAGGTCGACCGCAGCGGGAACCCGTGGCTCTTTGTCAGGCGCATGCTCATGCGCCAGCCGGATACACCCCTGGAAGGCCCCATCGACCTTGCGCTGTGGGAGATCTACGCGACGCGCTACGACGGCCACCAATGGACTTCGCCCATGCTCATGCCACACAGCATGGGCCGAAATGACATGATGCCGGCAACGGCAGTCGACGCCGCTGGGAACCTGTGGGCCAGCTGGGTGACTGATGGAAGGAACACCCGATCTTATCTTCCTGCGCAGCTGCAGATTCAGCTGGCACGGCTGGAGCCTGCTGGCGCTCCGGCGGAGTTGGCGATGACAAGCCAGGCCGTGGAACGTACGCCGGTGGAGCCCTTTGATCCTGAGGAGGACGAAGACGTACGTCGCATCCGGTCTTACCGGCTGCTGCACCAAGGCAAATCCTATTCGATCTTCAGGGGCGACCTCCATCGCCACACCGACAGCTCTGTGGACGGCGACAACGACGGCTCATTACTCGATGCCTACCGCTACGCGCGAGACGCGGCAGCGCTCGACTTTGTGGGTGTCAGCGACCACACCGATGCGGTCATCGACACCTATTCGTGGTGGCGAAGCCAGAAGGTTGCCGACCTGTTCCAACTTCCAGGCTATTTCGCGGCGTTCTACGGCTACGAACGCTCGGTGGAGTATCCCAATGGGCACCGCAACGTTTTCTTTGCTCAGCGGGGCAACGAGGTGACGCCAATCCTCGCCGCCGAACAGGCAGGCTGGCAGGGAACAGGGGTTTTGTTCGCCTACTTGCGGCGAGCCAACGGATTTTCTATTCCTCATACACCGGGCAGAACCAGCGGGACCGATTGGCGTGAGAGCGATCCCATCGTTGAAACGCTGGTGGAGCTTTATCAAGGAATGAGGGATAGCTACGAATATCCTGGCGCGCCACGACCGAAGAAGCTTTGGGCAAGCCCGGAGGACGCGTCGAAGCCGGTCCCTCGGGCGTCATCGTCGGAAGCGAGCGCTTCTTTCCGGCGTCAAGGATTTGTGTGGAGCGCTCTCGACAAAGGATACAAGCTGGGATTCATCGCGTCATCCGATCACGTGTCTGCACACATTAGCTACGCCTGCCTCATCGCCCGGCAACTGGCCCTTCCAGACCTGTTGGAGGCAGTCCGAAATCGCAGGGCCTATGCGGCGACCGACAATATGATTCTGGATATTCGGTTTGTTGGGTCGAACGGAGAATACTTGATGGGAGAAGCGTTCGTGAGCCGGACGCCTGTGACAATTAAAGCCAAGATCCTGGGCACCGGGAAGATCCGCCAGATCGATGTCATCAAAAATCGAGAGTTCGTTTACACGATTCAGCCCGACCAAGCGGAAACCGAGTTCACGTTCACGGACTCTAAGGTGAGTTCGGGCGAAAGCTATTACTACGTGCGCGTGATTCAGGCCGACGGCGAAATGGCCTGGGGCTCACCGGTTTGGGTCACCTATCCTACGGGTAGCTGACCCAGTTGGCGCTGAGCAGTGGGCTGAGCCGTTTGTAGTGAAGCACCTCAGTGCTTCACCCTGCAGTTTGTGCATTTCAAATCTCGCGACTACCGGGGCTGTGGGCCGATGTTCCGCTTGGCGGGCCACAGCAAGCTGGTGCCGGGCCGCACTGCGTGCGGTACTACGAACGTACCGATGGCCTCCGTTTGTAGTGAAGCACCTCAGTGCTTCACCTGCACGGGCTTCCAACAAGCGTCACTCCCGCTCAAGCGTGAATTGCTCCTCATTCATTCCCGCGGAAGCGCGAATCCAGGCTTTTCCATCGGCGTACCACCCAATCCAACCATCCCTGAGCTCCCGCCCCGGCTTGCTATCCGCCGGGGTGACGACCTTTCGCGGGAGCGACAGGCATTCTGTTATGTCCTGCCAGGCTTTGGCGCCAGGATTTCGTGCAGGCGGCGCGCCACAATCTTCGGCTCGCCCGGACGAAGCGTCCAGACGCAAACGGTCAATCCCTGGAGTTCAGGATTTTCGGGCTCGGCGTTCTTGGGCTTGTGCCGTCCCCAGTTTCGTCCCGCCAATTCGATCGATGGCTCCCCTTTGAGCAACTGTTCTGAGACGTCTTGTGACGTCATCTTGAGCTGGGTGCGGTTCCATTCGATCGCAAGGTGTGGGACGTGGTTGGCGATTTCGGGAACATAGATCTCCGTTTTGAGGCCCTTGATGCTGGAGAGCACTTGAGTGATCTCGCGGATGCGACCTTCCAACTCACGGCGCTCGGCTTCGTGATCGATCTTGAGGTAGCGCTCGACCGCGGCCAGCAGTCCCATGATTTCTTCTTTGCCCACCTTCATGCCACGGCCGATGGTTCCGCCCCACGGGCTGGCGTTGATGCGAGCGGCATCGACGAGGTCCTTGCGCCCTAGCAACAAGCCAGAGCACTGCGGGCCATGCAGCCCTTTGCCCCCGCTGAAGCCAACGAGATCGAATCCCATCTTGACGTATTCGGACAGACGGCTCTTGGGCGGAAGATCCGCTGCCGCGTCGTTGAACGTAGGGATCGCGTGCTTCTTTCCAATGGCGACCCACTCCGCGCGTTTGATTTGGCCGTTGGGATCGCCAATGTTCAAGAAAAAGAGCATGGCCGTTCGTGGCGTGATAGCTGACTCCAACTGTTCGCGCGTTTCGATCTCAATGATCTTCGTGCCCACAAGCAGCATTTGTTGCTCGTAGCCGCTGCGGTGGCTTTTCTGCATGATGATCTCGTTCTTCATACCCGACGTGTCTGGAAGACGGCTGATTTTTTGGGGATCGGCCCCGGTCACGCAAGCTGCTGTGCCCAAGGTCATCGATCCGGCAGCTCCGGTAGTTACTAACGCAGCCTCAACGCCGATCAGTTGGGCCAGACGCCGTCCAGCCTTCTCGTGTAGTTCGGGTAGCGAAACGAAGTATTTGCCTGCCTCTTCCATTGCCGCGACGACCTCGGGCGGCATGAGGCTGCCTCCAACACGTGTGGCTGTGGCCAGGCCGTTGATTACGGGACGCACGCCAAGCTTCGCGTAGATGTGGTTTTGAGGAAAGCCTGCCGCTGCGCGGAGGCCCGAGGCTGGGCGCGCGCCGGGAAGGAGATGCGCCACAGCGGAGACAACAGCCGTCTTGCCCAGAAACTGCCGTCTGTTCAGGAAACGAAACCAATCTCTCATCTTGACCTCCTCTGGCTTAGTTGGAATGGGGTGTACGCTTGGTGACAAAGCTGAGCCCGCGAGCCGCGTGGGCGCGGCCGTCTGGCAATCCGGGATCGGTTTCCAATCGACAAGATTTCAGCTGACGATCTCAACCGAAAGAATGCTTGCTCCACTGCTCGGCGCTCCTCACCACGTCTGCCGGCCGGCTGGCGCTGCGGGCCAAGTGCCCTTGATCGCGTCTGAGTGTCGACTGCGTTGCATCCTGATATCGCCAGTCGATATTCCACCGGATTGCCTTCGTGCGGTTCGGGAGACCCTGGTGGAAAAGCAGGTTGCTGAACAGCACCATGTCGCCGGGATCCAGTTCAATCGAAACCGCCTGCTCGAATAGGGGAGTGAATTTAGGATCGACAATCTCGAGATAGTACTTGCGTTTGACGTGAGCCACAACGCCCAGGCGATGGGTGCCCGGCACAAATTGCATGCAGCCGTTCTCTTCACGCGCCGGGACCAGCGGAGACCAGAGGTTGAGCATTCGTAGGTTCTCTACGTCTGGTGTTTCCACCGGCTCGTCCGAATGGTCCCAATACCTGGTGTAGCCTCCGTCTTGATGCCACCAGACCAGAGTGCCTTCCCACTCGGGCATTTTCGGACGAACCGAGTAGTTAGGATACAGACGGATTTCCGGACCGAGAATCGCCTCGACGATGTCAAGCAAGTCGGAATTGAAGAAATATCCAAACAGGGATGGCAAGTGCAATTCGCGCCTGAAGACGATGGGCGCCGAATCCAAGCAGTTCTCGTAAAGACGGTAAAGTCGAGTCTCAAACGGCTCATTCGGGAGTGCGTTGGTGATCTTGCCGCTGGCGAGCAGGCTGTCGGCCTGCTGATCGACGAGTTTGGCCAGCTCAGCGCGAACGTCGAGAATCAACTGCGAGCCAAAGAAGTTTTTAATGATGACGTAGCCCTCTTCTTCGTATTGCTCGCGTAATGCTGATCTCCGGCTGAAATCGACACCCATCGACAAGTCCTCCTTCGTTTTGGATCCGTGCGATCCACGCTTAAAACGATATCATATTTCCGATATTGCGAAGCCCGCGAAGTCCGCCAGGAGCGAAGAGCCCAGCCAAAGTCCCCTGGTCATTGGATCCAGATGGCGCCCTCGCTGACGAACGAGTTGTTGATTCCATTTAGACTGCGCTCTTCAGCAGCCGACCGTCAGAGAGGGCTCACACTCTGACGGGCTTCTGGTCGGGGGCGTCGCGAACGAGTCACACCCCGGGCAGCTTTCTGCTGCCTATCGGTTGGGGACGGGCCGGGCCAAAACCTTAGAAGTGAGAGACTAATCGGCGAGCTGGGCAGCAGGGGGCGTACAGTCAAATAGGCCCCACGGATGCTCCCTTGAACCGGGCATTAGATTCTTACCTCTTTAATCATCAACAAAAACAGTTCAACAAAGTTCAGGCGGCCTCCAGAAGTTCAATGATGTTGCGGATGGAAGCATCAGCTTTGTAATAGGCAGTTTCGAGTTTACTTTGCGGCCGG
>VFZK01000038.1 GCA_016871215.1 Acidimicrobiia bacterium
CGGATTGTTCTTCGCCAATACCTTCGTGATCGCCGCCGTCAACGTCGTCTTCCCATGATCAATGTGCCCTATCGTCCCAATGTTGACGTGCGGCTTGCTCCGATCAAATCTCTCCTTCGCCATCGCTTCCTTTCTCGTGCTCAGCGGCTGTTTTTTGCCCGGCCGCCCTGGAGCGGGACTCGAAAAGTGTCAAGCCTTCCCATGAACCTTGGCAATGATCTCTTCGCTCACCATTTTGGGAGCCTGCTCATAGTGGAAAAAATGCATGGAGTAAGTAGCCCGGCCTTGTGTCTTCGAACGCAAGTCGGTGGAATAGCCGAACATCTCAGACAGCGGCACGACTGCCGTCACTACTTGCGAACCCGCTCTCGGCTCGGTCGTTTCAATGCGTCCCCGCCGCGAATTCAGATCGCCGACCACGGGTCCCATGAATTCTTCGGGCACCACGACTTCAACTTTCATGATCGGCTCGAGCAGGACAGGATTCGCTCTCTGGCACCCTTCCTTAAAGGCCATCGAGCCGGCAATCTTGAAAGCCATCTCCGAAGAGTCGACGTCGTGGTAGGAGCCGTCGTACAGAGTGACCTTAACGTCCTGAACTTCGAACCCCGCCAGTACGCCCGTCTCCAAAGCCTCGACGATTCCCTTTTCGACTGGCGCGATGTATTCCTTGGGGACTGCTCCCCCAACAATCTTGTTGATGAACTCGAATCCCTTGCCGGGCTCGTTTGGCTCAACGACAATCTTCACGTGCCCGTACTGGCCGCGGCCACCGGTCTGGCGGATGAACTTGCCCTCAGCCTCGGCCCGTTTGCGGATCGTCTCCCGATACGCGACCTGCGGCTTGCCGACGTTCGCGCCGACACCGAACTCGCGAAACATCCGGTCTACCAGAATCTCGAGGTGAAGCTCGCCCATTCCCGAAATGATGGTCTGGCCGGTATCCTGGTCTGTGGCGACTTTGAACGTGGGATCCTCCTGAGCCAGCTTGCCCAGAGCCAGGGCCAGCTTCTCCTGGTCGCTCTTCGTTTTTGGCTCGATTGCCACAGAAATCACAGGCACCGGGAAGTCCATCGCTTCCAGAATGACGGGCGACTCTTCGAAGCAGATCGTATCGCCGGTGGTTACGTTCTTGAGTCCAACCGCCGCTGCGATGTCGCCTGCATAGACTTCTTTGATCTCCTCCCGCTTATTTGCGTGCATCTTCAGGAGGCGGCCAACACGCTCCCGACTTCCTTTGGTGGAGTTGAACACGTATGACCCGGCGGACAACATGCCGGAATAGACTCGAAAGAAGGCAAGCTGGCCAACGAAAGGATCGGTCATGATTTTGAAGACCAGCGCGGAGAAGGATTCGTCATCGTCCGCTTTGCGGGAGACCTCTTGCGATCCATCCCTCGTAGTGCCGACCACGGGTGGCAGGTCAACCGGTGACGGCAGGTAATCCACTACACCATCGAGCAGGGGCTGCAGTCCCTTGTTTTTGAACGCGGACCCGCAGAAAACGGGGGTCAGAGCAAGGCTTAGCGTCGAGCGCCTCAGGCTGGCCTTCAGGTCCTCAACCGAAATCGGCTGGCCGTTCAGGTAATGCTCGATCAATCCCTCGTCGTTCTCGCAGATAGCCTCCACCATCTTCTCTCGGTAGAACTTCGCTTCCGCTGACAGTTCCTCGCTGATCTCACGGACCTCGTAGTCCGCGCCGAGTGTTTCATCGCGATAGTAGACTGCCGTCATGTTCATGAGATCAACAACGCCGGCGAAGGAATCCTCCTTCCCGATGGGAATCTGAACAGCGACCGGGTTCGCCTTGAGACGGCTCTTCACCATGTCGATGCAGCGAAAATAGTCTGCGCCGACGCGGTCCATTTTGTTGACGAACACGATACGTGGAACCTGGTACTTATCTCCTTGCCGCCAGACGGTTTCTGTTTGCGGTTCTACGCCTTCGACCGAACCAAGCAAACAAATGGCTCCATCCAGAACACGCAGGCTACGCTCGACTTCCGCCGTGAAGTCCACGTGGCCTGGGGTGTCGATGATGTTGATGCGCAGGTCTTTCCAGAAACAGGTTGTCGCGGCCGAGGTGATGGTGATGCCGCGTTCTTGCTCTTGCTCCATCCAATCCATGGTGGCGGTGCCATCGTGCACTTCGCCGAGCTTGTGCGTGATACCCGTATAGAAAAGGATCCGCTCGGTAGCCGTGGTCTTTCCGGCATCGATGTGAGCCATAATCCCGATGTTGCGAGTATTCTTGAGTGAAACCTGGCGCGCCATGACGAAAAACGAGCCCGTTGTCTGTTCCCTCTACCAGCGATAATGCGCAAAAGCTTTGTTGGCCTCGGCCATCTTGTGGACGTCTTCCCGTTTCTTGACCGCCGTCCCACGGTTGTTTGCAGCATCCAGGAGTTCGGCCGCGAGCTTTTCCTCCATGGATTTCTCTTTCCGATCTCGGGAGTAACCGACCAACCAGCGGATACTCAGCGACGTCCGGCGGTTCGGGTTGACCTCGACCGGCACCTGGTAGTTGGCTCCGCCAACGCGGCGCGTCTTCACTTCCAACACCGGTTTAACGTTGTCCAACGCCTTCTTGAAAACCTTCAAGGGGTCATCGTTTGTTTTCTCTTGAATGATCTTCATCGCATCGTAAAAGATCTGCTCTGCCGTGCTCTTCTTGCCATCCCACATAACGCAGTTCACAAACTTCGATACGAGCGTGCTGTTGTAAATTGGATCTGGCAATACCTCGCGTTTCGGAACATTTCCTTTTCTTGGCATAAACGATTCCTCTCACCAAGGCTGCGCTTTTCCGCAGCGTTCACGGACAGATCGAACTGTGACCATTCTGGGAATTGACTACTTGGGTCGCTTCGCTCCGTACTTGGAGCGGCTTTTCTTGCGGTTCTGAACGCCAACCGAATCCAACGTTCCACGGACGACGTGATATCGAACCCCGGGAAGATCCTTTACGCGCCCGCCACGAATGAGGACAATGGAGTGCTCCTGCAGATTATGCCCGATACCAGGAATATACGTGGTGACTTCGATGCCGTTCGTCAGTCGCACACGCGCCACTTTTCGCAAAGCCGAGTTTGGCTTCTTTGGCGTAGAGGTATAGACACGCACACAAACACCGCGTTTCTGCGGACAACTTTGTAGCGCAGGACTACTCGTTTTGTACCTGGGTTTATTGCGACCCATCCGCACCAGCTGGTTAAACGTGGGCAAGACTCAATCTCCTCAAAACGACACAGTTAAGGCTTGTTGCCCGGCAAAAATTCCCATCAAGGCGAAAAACCCCATAACTCTAGCAAAGTGATCAATCAAGTGTCAATTGAAAATTCCAACTGAAAAGAGCACACCGGCTCACTGAATCTCCTTGCATGCGTGACGACCCTCACCGTCAGAGATCTCACCGCGGCCCTAGACTTTGAGAATTTCTTCCTCCTTCTTGCGGGCGAGCTCTTCCGCTTTCGCCGTGAACTGGTCGGTCAGTTTCTGGATTTCTTCCAACCCCTTGCGCTCTTCGTCCTCCGACACCTGCTTGTCCTTCAGCATCTTCTTGAGCACTTCGTTCTCGTCTCGCCGGATATTACGAATCGCCGTGCGATGGTCCTCCAGCACCTTTCCAACATGTTTTGCAAGCTGCTTCCGGCGCTCTTCGGTGAGTGGGGGAATGGGAATTCGAATCAGCTTGCCATCGTTGCTCGGATTGAGACCCAAGTCCGAGGAGCGAATCGCCTTTTCGATCGCTCCCAAGAGCGACAGATCCCAGGGCTGAGCTGTAATGAGCGTTGGCTCGGGGACGGCGAGGGTCGCGACCTGATTAAGCGGGGTGGGTGCGCCGTAATACTCGACCGTGATGTGATCGAGCAGGGAAATCGAGGCGCGCCCGGATCGTACGCTGGAGAGTTCCCGCCGCATGTCTTCGACTGCTTTATCCATCCGTGTTTTAGTTTTCTGAATGACGTCCTTTACCATAGGATCAAACCCTCACAATCGTGCCGATCTTCTCACCCAAGACAGCCCGATGAATGTTGCCGGATTGGAGCAGGTTAAAGACGATAATCGGAAGGCTGTTGTCCATACAAAGGGAGATGGCGGTGGTATCCATCACTCGAAGCCCCTGTCGCAGCACGTCAATGTACCTGATTTCGCGGTACATCGTCGCCGACTTGACCTTGACCGGATCGGCATCGTAGATGCCGTCGACCTTGGTAGCTTTCATGATCACTTCAGCTTTGATCTCCATGGCGCGGAGAGCGGCCGCGGTGTCGGTAGAGAAGTAAGGATTGCCGGTTCCGGCGGCGAAGATCACAACCCGCCTTTTTTCGAGGTGCCGGATCGCCCGTCGTCGAATAAACGGTTCGGCCACTTCGCGCATCTCGATGGCGGAGACCACGCGGGTGTAGACGCCAACCTTCTCTAGAGCATCTTGGAGCGCGATGGCGTTGATCACCGTCGCCAGCATTCCCATCAGGTCGCCGGAAACACGGTCCATCCCCTGCGCCGTCGCCTTCAATCCCCGAAAGATATTCCCGCCGCCGATGACGATCGCGATCTCGACGCCCAGGTCGTGAACGTCCTTAACCTCTCCAGCCACATTCGCCGCCATCGCGGGGTCTACGCCGAAGCCCTGCGATCCCATCAGAGCTTCGCCGCTCAACTTCAGGAGAATCCTCTTGTAAACGGGAGACGACATAGTTGATTGGACCGTGCTACTTCAGTTGTGCCGCCACTTCCGCTGCAAAATCGCCGCCCCGCTTCTGCAGTCCCTCACCGACTTTGAAACGCGAAAAGCGGCGCAAGCTGATGTTCTCTTTCATCTGTGCGATCTTTTCCGTGATCAGCTGTCCCACGGTGACTTTGTCATCTTTGACGAAAGGTTGATCGTAGGCACAAACCTCCGAGTAAAACTTGTTCAGCTGGCCATCGACGATCTTTTCGACTACGTTGGCGGGCTTGCCCGTTGCCAGTGCTTTGGCGCGATAGATCTCCTTTTCCTGGTCAAGGACCTCCTCGGGCACCTCTTCGCGGCGAACGTACTTGGGTTCCATTGCCGCGATATGCATCGCAAGGTCTTTAGCCAGCTCCAGGAATCCGTCCGTCTTAGCAACGAAATCGGTCTCGCAATTCAGTTCAACCAGAACACCCACTTTGCCACCTGGGTGAAGGTACGAATAAACGACCCCTTCGCTGGTGATCCGGCCTGCTTTTTTGCCGGCAGACGCCAAGCCTTTTTTTCGCAGGATCACGATCGCCTTCTCGAAGTCACCGGCGGCTTCCTCTAGTGCCGCCTTGCATTCCATCATTCCAGCAAGTGTGTCGTTCCTCAGTTTCTTGACCAGCTCTGCAGAAATTGCCATGTAGCAGCTCCCTCTCGGTAAATCAATTCATCAGTCGGAGACACTGCCGACTCCGAACCACACGCAGTCAAACCACACCACGATGGACACCGGCAGGATTGATAGGGCATCGGACCGCGCCCCAGCATGCCCGGTACGATATGAATTTGGGGATAGTGCAGGTAAATCGAAGAAGAACTCGGGGGACTAACTGGAAGCCACCGGCTGGCTTCCCAATTCGGACCGGGAGGCGCGGCCCTTGGGAACCGGGCGCCCTTCACCGGGCATTGAATCACCACCAGCCTTCAAACCTTCGACGGTGGCAGCACTCTCGTTCGCTCCGTTTCCCTTCAAGTCGGCCTTCTCCGAAGCCAATCCAGACGCCATCTCCTGAACCTTCGCTTCTCCTTCAACAGCCTTGTCCTTCAGTGCGGCCACCCCTTCGATCACAGCATCGGCCACCTTCGACACAAACAGCTTGATGGCCCGCAGCGCATCGTCATTGCCTGGAATCACATAATCGACATTGTCTGGATCGCAATTCGTGTCGACGACCGCGATCACGGGAATGCCTAAGCGGTTTGCTTCTTTAACGGCAATCTCTTCCTTTTTGGAGTCGATCACGAAGATTGCCTGCGGCAGGCGCTTCATGTTCTTGATTCCTGACAAGTTCTTTTCGAGACCCTTCCGTTCCCGCTCGAGCCGCGCTACCTCCTTCTTGGAGAAGAGATCGTAGCGTCCATCGGTCGACATTTCATCCAGCTCGCGCAGCCGCTGAATGGACTTCTGAATCGTCACGAAGTTCGTCAGCAACCCGCCCAACCATCTCTGGTTGACATAGAACATGTTGCAACGTTTCGATTCTTCCAGAATTGCCTCTTGGGCCTGCCGCTTGGTGCCCACAAAAAGGATCGAATTTCCCTGGGCAGCCAAATCGGCCACAAAGCGAGTGGCTTCCTTGAACATTCGCAACGTCTTCTGCAGATCGATAATGTAAATCCCGTTGCGCTCTCCAAAGATGTACTCCTTCATCTTAGGATTCCAACGCTTGGTCTGGTGGCCAAAGTGAACACCAGCCTCCAGCAATTCCTTCATCGAAACAGATGCCAAGCCCACCTCCCACACAACTTCAAAGAATTTTTAGAAATAGCTACTTGTAACGGATTCTGACGCCAGGGCCGCCCCGGGAACTAGCGTTTGGAGAACTGGAAGCGCTTGCGAGCCCCTTTTTGACCATACTTCTTGCGTTCCTTGATTCTCGAATCGCGGGTCAAAAAACCGCCCTTCTTCAGCTTCTTCCGCAGCTCGGTGTTATACTCCAGCAGTGCGCGAGAAATCCCCAGGCGCACGGCACCTGCCTGTCCGGAGGGTCCGCCTCCATCGACGTTAACCAGCACATCGAACTTGTCGGAAGTCTCAGTCAGCAGAAAGGGCTGCTTGATGATCATCCGCAGCGTCTCGTTCTTGAAATACCCTTCGAACGCACGCTTGTTGACCACAAACTGGCCCTTGCCAGGCCGCAGCAAGACACGAGCGGTCGAGGACTTTCTGCGACCGGTTCCTGAGTACTGAACTGGGGCTGCCACGCGTCATCCTCCAATCGAAATCAAGCGATGACCGAAACTTCAGGCTGCTGGGCAGCGTGTGGATGGGCGCCGCCAGAATAAACCTTGAGCTTCGAAGCCATTGCCCTGCCAATCTTGTTCTTGGGCAGCATGCCCTTGATAGCCATCTCAACCATCCGGTCAGGCCGCTTTGTCTTCAACTCTTGAGCAGAAACGGACCTCATGCCGCCGGGATATCCGCTGTAGCGGTAATATCTCTTCTGTTCGAGCTTTCTTCCGGTCAGCTTCACCTTCTCTGCATTGATGACGATGACATGGTCGCCCGTATCCATGAATGGAACCCACGCTGGCTTCAACTTGCCCGAAAGTAGGTTCGCCACGTGTGAAGCCAAGCGGCCCAGAACTTGATCCTGTGCATCCACGAGATACCACCGGCGGCTGACCTCACTACCCTTGGGGAAATACGTCGGCATCACTCGACCTCTATCACCAGGCGCAGAGCCTGCAAAATCACAAAGTCTAGAAACTACTTGATGCCCGCTGTTTTTGTCAAGAAAAACATCTCTCAAATTGCTTGGAATCACAAAGGATATACCTCGTGATCGTGATAGTGTGCGGCGTGAATGTGACAGAACCTCTAAACTAAACCACCCCTTCGGTCCCTTGTTTCACCGCGAGTGGCGCAAAAGACAGGAACCGGTGGATTGGAGGCTACGGGCAGTCTGTCTATAAGCTGGCGTCACCCGGCAGCAATGAATGCCGCGTGCAGGGCGCGGGCCAAGCCGGGCGCGTCGGAAGGATGAACCAGCACGGTGATGCGAAGCGGAGAGGTGTCGATAGCAACGATCTTTGCTCCCAGGCGCCCGGCCTCCTGAATTGCTTGCGCGGGCAATTGAGCACTGCCGAGAGCAGTTCCCACGACAGACACAGCTGCTAGATTCTCCACGACTTCCAGCTCGGCTCCAAATCGGTCGCGTAACGCCCGGCTGAACCCGGCCCAGTCCGGCAAGTTCTCGACCCCAAACAAAGCCGTGGCGGTAGTTCCATCGTCTGTCAACTGCCAGAGTGGAACCTCGCCTTCTGCCAGCGCCGCGCCTAACTCAACGGAGCGGCCTTTTAAGTGGAGCCTCACCAGACCGGTTGCGGTCGCAACGCCGCAAGCTTCGCGGCCGCTGCCCTCATTTCCCACTCGGGTCCCGACGCCCTCGGCATGGGTCGCGCGCGCGTAGATGTGAATTCCTGATCGCCGGGCCCATTCCACGGCCTGGGCATTCAAGACCTTTGCCCCATGCTCGGCCAGCTCCTGCATCTCTTCATAGGAAATCGAATCGAGCCGGTGCGCTTCAGACACGATCCGAGGATCTGCGGTGTACACTCCGTCCACGTCGGAACAGATTTCGCAGCTCGCGCCCAGAGCGGCAGCCAAAGCGACGGCGGTCGTGTCGGAGCCGCCGCGGCCAAGAGTCGTAATCTCCCGGCGATAGGACATGCCCTGAAAACCTGCGACAATGACGATTCTACCGCGTTCCAGCTCGTCTTGAATTCGAATTGGACGCACCTCGATAATATGAGCTCCCGAGTGGCGGTCATTCGTTATGATGCCCGATTGAGACCCGGTGAAGGAAATGGCTTCGAATCCCCTCTTTTGGATCGCCATGGCCAGCAGCGCCATGGTGATCCGCTCGCCGGTGGAAAGGAGCATGTCTAATTCTCGCCTGGGCGGAGAGTCACTGATCTGCTTAGCTAGCCGGATCAGGTCGTCTGTGGTGCGCCCCATCGCTGAAACGACGACACACACTCTTCTACCCTGTTTGGCGGTTGCGATGACGCGATCGGCGACTCTTTCCAGTTTTGGAACATCGGCAACAGAACTCCCACCGTACTTCTGAACCACGGTTTCCGTCATGGCTGGCTCCATAGCGCCTGTGGCGGCCTAATCTCCATCGGGACCCTGTTCGTTCCTGCGCGTTCAGTCGAGAGACTCTCCGTGTCGGATGCCTTGCGCCAGCCTCTGACCGTTGCTGGGACCGGTTTGCATTGAATCATGAATCCAGTACAATGCGGCGCGGTCCTGAGGTGGGGAACGTTACAAGGAGACTGCCTTGAGCGCCCGAATTCTCGATATCGGTTGCGGGAGGCACAAATGGCCTGGCAGCGTGGGGCTGGATATTGTACCGCTCGAGGGAGTCGATGTGGTGCACGATCTGAATCAGTTCCCCTACCCGTTTCCGGATGACAGCTTCGACCGCATTCGAGTCATCCACGTCATCGAACATATCCAGTCGATTCCCCGCACCATGGAGGAGATTCATCGGATCGCACGCCACGGAGCCCACGTCGACATCGAGACACCGCATTACACAGATGCTTCGTCCTGGCAGGATCCCTCCCACCTCTGGCACTTGAATACTCGCTCGTTCGACTTCTTCCTGGCTAGTCACGCGTCTAACTATTACTCCAAGGCACGGTTCGAAGTCGAGTGGTCTTATGTCATGCTTTTGAAGCTGTACAAATGGCTGGGAATCGAGTTTCTAGTGAATCTCGAAAACAGGCTGCCCAGCTGCCGGTTCCTGCGGAAGTTTTGGGAACAGTACCTTTGTTTTGTCGTGCGCGGGAAAGTGATGAGCTTCAGGCTGAGGGCCATCAAACGCTGACTGGAAGCGGATCAGCAGCCTTTCAAGCGGCGATTCGAGATGAATGAAATCTCCTCGAAACACAGGCTTGCGGTAGTTCTCGTGAGCGGCGGCATGGATAGCTGCGTCTGCGCGGCCATCGCGCATCAAAGCTATTCGCTGGCGTTCCTGCATGTTTCCTACGGACAGCGAACCGAGTCCCGCGAGCGGACTGCTTTCGATGCGATTGCAGACTATTACCAAGTGGAGCGCCGGCTGGTCGCAAGGCTGGATCATCTGCGCACGATCGGTGGATCGAGCTTGACCGATCCGGCGATACCTGTCGATCAAGCAGACCTGGAGCGGAATGAGATCCCGATCAGTTACGTCCCGTTTCGCAATGCTCACCTGCTGTCAGTCGCGACGTCGTGGGGCGAAGTGCTTGGGGCTCAGGCTCTCTTCATTGGCGCCGTCGCCGAGGATAGTTCGGGCTACCCAGACTGCCGACCTGAGTACTACGAAGTGTTCAATCGACTCATTCGCGTCGGCACCCGCCCGGAAACCCATCTGGATGTCGTCACGCCAGTCATCCGGATGAGGAAAAGTGAAATCATCCATCTTGGCAACAAGCTGGGCGCCCCATTGCATCTCACCTGGTCGTGTTACCAGAACGGCGTTCGGGCCTGTGGTCGCTGCGACAGCTGTGCCCTGCGCCTGCGGGCCTTTCGTGAGGCCGGCATTGTAGATCCCATTCCCTACGGTGACGATTGAAATTTGCTGAATGCCTTGCGAGGTTTGAGGTATATTCAAGTTGAGTGAGATCAACGTTCCTGGAGGTCAATATGAGAAAGGTCGTGAAGCTCCTTCCACTCTCCCTTCTTCCCCTGATTCTAATAACTCTTCTTACGCCTGGTGAGGGTCTTGCCCAAACAGGTTCCCTTGAGGGAGAAGTGATCGGCTTCGACGGGGCTCCCCTCGTCGGTGTGACCGTCACCATCGATCGCAAGGACATCAAGCAGCACTTCGAAATCAAGAAGACAGACAAGAAAGGCCGCTTCTTTCATGCCGGTCTGCCCGTAGCTTACTATCGGGTTGGCGTTGTCCAGGATGGTAAGGAGCTGTATTACTTCGACAACATCAAGGTGCCTCTCGGCGATACTGGGAAGGTCGACTTCAATCTGAAACAGGAGATGGAGCGAGCGAAGGCGCAGCCTCGCGAGATGACCGCGGAAGAGAAGGCTGCCCAGGCGAAACAAGAAGAGGAAAACAAGAAATACGAAGGCATGAGAGGCCGCTTCGAAAAAGGCAGGGAACTGTTCCTGGCCAAGCAGTACGAACAAGCGGCGGAAGAGTTCAAGGCAGCGGCGGAACTGGATGCCACGCAGCATGTCATCTTCGCTAATCTCGCGGAGGCCCAAAAGAACACCCGCAAGTACGACGACGCAATTCAGAATTACGCCAAAGCGATCGAGCTCTTGGCTGCCAAGCCCGATCCGGCTGTCGAAGCGAGCTATCACACGAACCTGGCGCTGATCTATGCGATGGCTGGCAAGATGGCCGAGGCGCTGGGAGAAACCGAAAAATCCACGGCGCTCAACCCGTCAACCGGTTCGAAGGCCTACTTCAATCTCGGCGCGACGCTCGTGAACTCAGGCAAACCTTCCGAAGCTGCTGATGCGTTCAAAAAGGCGACCGAAGTCGACCCCAACAATGCCGACGCTCAGTATCAGCTTGGGATTTGTCTGATGGCCCGCGCGCAGACAACACCCGAAGGGAAAGTGATTCCGGCTCCCGGCACAATCGAGGCATTTCAGAAATACATCGAACTGAAGCCGAACGGCAGCTACGCAGCGGTAGCCAGGGACATGATCACGACGCTTTCGGCCACTGTCGAGACGAAATACAAAGCGGAGAAAGAAAAGCCCGTATCTGGGGCCAAGAAAAAATAGGAAGCCGCCAGACAGTTCTCGTTGCTGATGACTCGAAGCCTCCCCATTGCGGGAGGCTTTTTTTTGGGGCGTTGACCCCGGGCGCGAAGATCGGGTTGATTGTTGGAGTTCGAGGGCAAGATCGCGCCTGCCTTCTCCAGACACTCTAAGCAGGCTGCTTTTTGAATCGCCTCGCCGGTACTACAACCAATTTCGTACTTAAAATGCGTCTTCAAGGCGATTGCGCAGCTGGCCCACAACGCCGATACTCTGCACACTTACCCAAAGCGAGACCCATTTCGAGTTCACCTGGGTTCTTTTCCAAATCAATCGGGAGGGGAGGGAATCTCCCCTTCTGGCCTTGTCGGGTCGGCTTGAGCCGCTTAGAGCCTTCCGCAACGTCCTTTGTGCGATCGAAGGTACGCCTCGTTTCAAATTTGACTTCGGCTTGGGTTCGTCAGCGCCCGTTTGCGCCAAGCTGGCAGCGCGCGGATCAGCGAGCTTCCACTTTGCAACGAGGGAAAAGGGCTTTGATGGAAAGCGCGTGTCCTCGTCCCGTTGCGCACCTCAGTTGCCGTCTGTGCTAAGATCCCATTTCCGCTCGCAGCCTCTTGCGCAACCGTGGAGATCATCTCTTGCAACCATTTGCGTGGCGTGCCCTGCTTCAGATCTCGCTCTGGGCTGTTCCGTTCGTCGTGGCCTGCAATCAAAGCTCGCCGAGAATCATCGCCGTCGTCCCCAAGGGGCAAGCCCATATCTTCTGGCAAACGGTGAAGGCAGGCGCCGAGGCGGCTGGGAAGATGCACGGGGTCCAGATACTCTGGAGTGGGCCAGCTTCGGAGATCGAGATCAGCCGCCAGATCAATATCGTGGAGGACTTCATCAACCGGCGAGTCGACGGGCTGGTGTTGGCCCCCTCGGATGAAAGAGCATTGGTGCCCGTTATCGAGAGAGCTGCCGCGCGTGGCCTGCCGGTTGCGATCATCGATTCGGGGGCTCAGACTGAGTCGTACGTCTCTTTTGTTTCCACAGACAATTACCTTGGCGGCGTGCAGGCTGCGCGCCGGATGGCCGAGATCCTCAGCGGGAACGGGGATGTCGCCATCGTGGGCGTCATGCCCGGCGGTGCTTCCACGAACCGGCGTGAAGAAGGCTTCAAAGAGACGATCGCGAAAGAGTTCCCGGGTCTCAGAATTGTTGCGTTCCAGTACGGCATGTCGGATCGCGCCAAATCGCTCGCAGTAACGGAGGACATTCTGACAGCACATCCGAATCTCAATGGCATCTTTGCGCCGAATGAATCCAGCTCCATTGGAGCGTCTCAGGCCGTCAAGATGCGCGGCCGGGGTGGCAAAGTCAAGATCGTGGCCTTCGATGCATCGCCCAGCCTGGTCGCGGATCTTCAGGAAGGTATCATCGACTCCCTGGTGGTTCAGAACCCGTACGCGATGGGCTATGAAGGCGTCAGGGCGCTGTGCGATAGACTAGCTGGGAAGACACCCCGTCGGCGGATCGACACCGGTGTGACATTGGTAACCGCAGACAATCTGGCCGATCCTGAGATCCAGGAGCTGCTCGCCCCCAAACCAGCGACAAACTAGCTTTTCCCTGTAGGTTTGGTGCGGGGTTCGAAGCGCGGTTGAGGGTCGGCTACCAAATGAGGCGCTTCCTTGGCGGTTTGAGCTTATCGTCACATCGAGCCGGCGCTAGCTCAGCTCTAGCTCACTTCCGACATCGCAGGCGCACTTTGGCTCCTCGACCAGAGCCATGCCCACCCTTGGAGCGGGAGCTCCGTGACAGCTCCGCGAGTCCGGCATGAAAGATCTCCTTCAGAAGCTGTTTCCCTTCTTGACTCTCTTGGTCTTGTTCTTCCTCCTTTCGGTTCTGTCTCCATACTTTCTGAGCGTTGACAATCTCTCCTCTGTGGCTCGGCAGACCACGGTCATTAACATCGTTGCCATTGGCATGACTCTGGTCATCATCTCCGGGGGTGTCGACCTATCGGTTGGGGCTGTGCTGGCTCTCTGCGGCATTTGTGGAACACTGGGAATGGAGAAGGGCATGGGTGTCTTCGCGGCCACGCTACTAGGCGTTGTTACTGGCGCTGGCTGGGGTTTCTTAACCGGGTTGGTGATCACAACCCTCCGCGTGCCTGCCTTTATTGCCACCCTCGGGGGGCTGGGAATGGCGCGAGGGCTCACCCTGCTGATCACCGATGGGCGTCCAGTGACTCCGGTTCCCAAGAGTTTCTCGATGCTGGGTGATGGCACTCTGTTGGGCGTCTTTCCCATTCCCGTCATCCTGTTAGCTGTCGTTGGGCTTCTCATGTCGTGGCTGCTGCGATACACCCGTTGGGGGCGGCACGCTTATGCCATCGGTGGAAATGCCCAAGCCGCTTATCTTTCGGGCATCGATCTCAGGGCCCACGGGATTGCTTGCTACTCCGTGTTGGGCGGCCTGACTGGGCTGGCAGGTATGATTGAGGCGTCACGCCTGGTCACGGGACAACCCACCGCCGGGGAAGGTTATGAACTTCGCGCCATCGCGGCCGTCGTGATCGGCGGGGGCAGTCTCAACGGCGGAGCGGGTACCGTTCTGGGAACCACGATCGCGGCATTCATCATGAGCCTCCTCAACAACGGTTGCAATTTGCTAGGGATTTCCCCCTTCGTTCAGCAAATACTGATCGGTGGAATTATCGTTCTAGCCGTTGCCGCCGATGAATATCGAAGAAGACATACGCCGTGATGTGCAAGTGCCGAGCTGGAGGAAGACAACCTATGCTGAATCGACTTCTCAAGATCCAACAGAGGGCAGCCTTGCGTGGTGCCCAGGTCTTTTTGCTTGCTGCGCTTTCGCCGGCCTTGCTCGCTCAAAATATTCCCCCCATGATTGGGGACCATGTTGGGAAACCTAAACTAAAGATTCCCAATCCATTGGAAGGTGCCTCGAGAGGTAACAGTACATCGACGGCCTCTCAGGGCTCGCAGTCCGGCCAGGCACGCGTTTTCGCGCTGGGCGAGCGCGAAGTTCAGTTGTTTCTCGAAGACTGGCGGTCTTCGCTGATCAAGAAAGACCTTGAGGCGGTGAGCCGCTGCTATTTGCAGACCGATGCCTTACGGGTTTATTGGGAGTCACAGGAATTTTCCGGCTGGGAGCCGTTCAGGGCAGAGATGGGCCGCCGCTTTGCATCGCCAGAGGGCGTCCAACTCGAGCTCAAGGAGCCTCACACCAGCGTTTTCGGGCGGTTCGCTTGGGTGACAGCCCGCTATTCCCGACAGAGCTGGGAAGATTCAACCCCGAAGAGCCAAGAAGGCTTCATCACATTGGTGCTGGAAAAACGCCGATCCGCTTGGGTCATTCTCCATCAGCACGCCTCGGCTCTGGCCGCTCATTCGCCACAAACCTTGTCCAGCCGATAAACCCAGAACCGCAGGCCCGATTAGTAAAGACGACCTCGTTCTCTGGAGACCAGCCCGGAAGTTGGCAGCTGGGTTGGGATGCCGCGGCGCGTGGCATGGGCCGCCTGCGGAGGCTGCGCGCTAATGGCTAGGGCGACGAGAGGTATAGGCAACGCGCCCTGGACTTAACAGAATAATCCTAGGAGTAGCCTCGCCCGGCGACTGGCCAAACGGCAACAACCTTGTCCTTGCGCAAACAGAAGAAGTAGTCGAACAGGTTAACGTTCGGATCGCAGTGGGGCACGATGAACTCCAGTCGATCCCCAAGACGAACATCCCGGCTTGGGTTGTTCAGCAGCAGAGCGCCATGCTCGTCGCCGCTGAATTGATACTCGACCCCGCTGAGCTCCATCACTTCGGGGCCGAACTTGCGATCCGTGGCGAAGGCCTTGAATCCTGCATCCAACGTGGCACGGTCCGGGTGGTTCTTGCTGATGACCGTCGCGATGACGGTGAGGGCGGGGGCGAAATCGTCGTACACGTCGCCACTTTTCCCGCCAATGCGGCGATAGTCCACGTCCATGAAGACGTAAGACCCGGTTTGCAGCTCAGTCATCCCCTTGAGACTCGTATCGATGTTGTAGGTACCGGTGCTGCCTCCGGTCATGATCTCCACTGGCATGCCGGCCTTCTGCATGCGGAAGAAACTCTCCAGGGGAGCTTGCATCACCTGATGCGAATGCTCGTGGCGCGACTGGAAGCCGGTGACGTGTGAGGATACGCCCGAGTAGGAGTGCACTCCTCGCAGCTTGAGCCTCGGCAGTTTCATGATCTTCTCTGCCAACCGCAACGCATCATCCCCGGGCAACACTCCCGAGCGCCGGCCTACGGGGTCGATGTCGACAAGAACGTTGAGGGTTAGCTTTGCCGCCGCTGCCGCGTCGTTGAGCACTTCCGCCTGCAGGGCATTGTCTACAACGCTCATGGTCCCCTGTTGCTTCCGGGTCAGGCGGAGCAAACGCTCCACCTTGTTCTTACCTACCACTTCAGATGTGATCAGCAGTTCCTTGATGCCCGCCGCCGCCATCACTTCCGCTTCGTGAATGGTGGAAGTACAAACCCCCAGGGCGCCAGCCTCGGTCTGAAGCCGAGCAATGTCGGGGCTCTTGTGGGTCTTGGCATGGGGCCGAAGCTGAATCGAAAACGCTTTCGCATGCTGGCTCATCTTCGCGATATTCGATTCAAGCAGGTCCAGGTCGAGCAACAAACTAGGCGTCGGCAAGTCGTGCTTGGTCATGCCGTCGATGCCTTTGCCTGAACGGAGGCGCTTTTCGATTTCGCCTAGCGCATACCCCGATCGTGGCTTGGCATTCAACCAAGATGAACTTGTGGCAAGCGAGAGTGTCATTCCGATGCACGACCTCCGTGTGACCTTCATCGCAAACTCCTAAGGGTTGTACTGCGAACGCGTCAGATACTAAGCTTCTGCACGGCAGAAATCAACAGGGCGGAACGGTCTGGCGCTTTCTTTCGGGACCTTCCCGGCATGCTGTGCCTCACAGGTTGATGGAGTTGCTCAATTCCAGCTGGCTCGACCGGACTGGACAGCGCTGCTGTCAAGCCTAGACAGGTTGCGCCTGTGGCTTGCGCGCGTGCACGAAGGCGCTCATGAATTTCCCGTCCACCTGCTGGGCAACCGCCTCCGCATCGATTCCTGCGCCGCTGAGCAGCGCCGTCGCATCGGCTGCGCGATAGATCCGAGTCGGCTCGAGATCGATGGCTTCAAATCCCGCGCTGGCCAGTTTCTGTCGATACTCCGATTCCTCCAATGTGCTCGCCACACACCCAGCCCAGAGTTCGACGCTTCTCCTGAGATCGCTCGGCATGTCGCCTCGCACGACGATGTCTGAAACTGCGAGGCGGCCTCCAGGGCGGAGCACGCGAAAAGTTTCGGTTAGCACGCGGTCCTTATCCCACGAGAGATTGATGACACAGTTCGAAATCACGACGTCGACAGAGGCGTCCGGCAGCGGAATCTGCTCAATCTCACCCTTCAAGAATTCTACATTTTGCAACCCAGACTTTCGCAGGTTCTCGCGGGCCAGGGCCAGCATGTCATCGGTCATGTCCAAACCGTACGCCTTTCCCGAGGGCCCCACTCGGCGGGCCGACAGCAAGACATCGATGCCTCCCCCGGAGCCCAAGTCCAGGACCACGTCTCCGTCCTTCAGTTCCGCCAGCGCCGTCGGATTGCCACAACCAAGCGATGCCTGCACTGCCTCGGCGGGCAACTGAGACTTTTCACTCTCCTGGTACAGGTTCGACGTGACCACATCCGTCGCAGCGGAACTGGCGTCCTCGCGGCAACAGGAAGGAGTGCAACAGGAACTCGATCCTCCTGCGGCCACTCGCCGGGCGGCCTCGCCATACTTGTTCTGAATCTCGGACTTCAAGGTCGTTGCGTCCATGGTTTCTCCTTTATTTCGATATTCATAGAATTAACAGATCAAAAAAACGGCGCTCCCTGCGGGGCGCCGCTTAGCGGCCAGTCTGGATATTGACCAGCTGAGCACTCCGACTGCAACAGTCCTGCCACAGAAAGTTAAAAAGTTCTTTCAGCACCTCGTAGTTCGCCGAGTAATAGATCCACTGGGCCTCCCGGCGGGAATTGATCAACCCGAAGCGCGAGAGTGTCTGCAAATGGTGCGACAGGGTGGAGGCGGCGCATCCGATTTCTTTTTGGATATCCGTCACGCAGCATCCGCCATCGCCGTGCTGAATCAACGATCGCACGACGGCGAGACGCGGGGCAGACCCCAGGGCCTTAAGCATTCCGGCGAAATACTCGTTGCGTTTGTCGGCAGTCCGTCGCGCTGTCATAATTCGAATACTATCGAAATAATCACGGATGTCAAGCGTCCTGTTGGGTCGCTTCGTTGAAGTGCTATACTCGCTGCCCGATCCGTCGAGCCAGGCCTGATCCTCGTGCCTGGCAAACAGCAATCGGCATTCTCGGTCCTCCCGATGAGAACTCCCATTCTCCTGTTTCTGGCGCTCGCCCTCACCGCTTTCCTGCGGTTCTATCGCCTGGACGGCTATGGTCTCTGGTCGGACGAGTTCGTAACCTTGGCGATCGTGTCCTCTGAATCGTTCAGGGAGGTGATCCGAACCTGTTTTGCGATTCCCCAGCCGATACCACCTCTCTATTTCCTACTGAACAAGTGGGTCTACGGCTTCTTTCCGCCTGGAGAGATCGCTCTGCGAGTTCTCTCTGCGGCCGCAAGCGTCTTAGCCGGATACCTGCTATTTGTTGTCGGCCGGTTGTTGTTCAGTGCCGAGGTCGGCCTGTGGGGTCTATTCCTCTATGCCGTGAACTCCACGCAGATTGTCTATGCACAGAATGCCCGCCCCTATGCATTGGCATTGGCATTGAGCACGGCATCAACTGGTTGTCTGTTGAAATGGAGGTGCCGCCATTCCCGGGCCTGGGCTCTTGGCTACGTGGCAGCCAGCGCTCTGCTCCTTCACACACATTACCTCTTCTTTCCAATGCTCATGGCGCACTGGCTGTACCTGGCCGTTGATGCAGGCTCGCCCAGCGCAGGCGGTGCGAAGCCATGGAGACTTTGGTTGAAACTGCACGCCGGCATCGCCGTTTCGCTGTTGCCACTGTGTCCGCAACTTTGGCAGATTGTGCATGCCCGTCACAGCCTAAACTGGGAGAGGAAGTACCCGGCGGCCAAAGACCTCTTAGCCTTCCTCGAGCTGCGTCCGCTGCTGGCTGGGCTGGCGGTGGGCCTGTTGCTGTATGTTGGCTGCAGGACTATCCCCGCGGTTTCGAGACGGTGGTCCAGCCGCTTGACGGCGAGCGATCCACCCAGGAATCGAAAGGGCCTTCTGCTACTCGGTTTGTGGTATTTCCTTCCGCTCAGCCTGTTCTTCGGTCTCGCCTACGGAAATGGGCTGAACTTGTTCGTGGAGCGTTACATGATTCTAGCCTCGTTGCCACCGTTTCTGGCTCTGCCCGCTCTTGCGCTGGCCGCTTGCCCGAAATGGATTGGGCGGAGTGCTCTGGTGGTCTATCTGTCGGTCTACGTCTGGATTGTTCCGGCGACCTACTTCAGGCAAAAGGGCCAGTTGTCTCAAGGAGTGCCTGGAGGAAATGAATGGCGTGAAACGCTGAGCCAGCTGGCTTTCCCGAAGTTTCAGTCTTCTGTGTTTCTATTTCAGTCACCCTTCATCGAGTCGAACCGGCTAGATTTTTCTGGCGACTCACAGCTGCTGCGTTACCTTTCGGCGCCGTTGCAAAGCTTCTACGTCAAGAAGCCTGGAGCACCGTTCGTTTTGCTGCCCGTCCACTGGTGGATCGAGAGCGAGCCTCACTGGAACTTCAAGTCCCGGCTTCGTGTGAGTTTGCTCAGCCAGCGGGATTTCACGCTACTGGCGACGCAGGAATTCTTCGATTACTTCGAACCGTGGCTCAAAAGCCAGTCTCGCCCATGTGGCGAATGGCGGGTCGTGGAGAGCTTTCGGTCTTCAGGGGCGCTGCGGTTGAAGCGTCTGGCATGGTTTTCTCCCTCGACACGTCTCTCCGTGAGGGATGCGAATGCCACTTAGCGGAAAATAGTTTCCAAGCACAGAAATTGGCACACGTTCATGATGTTGATTATAGGAATGCTAGCTCCAATCCAGGCTTGGAATGGAACATGCCAAGAGAAAGGCAGCAGGTCAAAGGCGTCTCGCAGCGCCTTCTCTCCTTCGCGTTTGGGGGGCCAACCTTCCGGTGGGTGGCCCCACAGACGCTGCTTCTGACCGGTGCCATCAGAGTCCCAACCGGACGCCAACCTGGACCGTTCGTCTCTTCGCGATTGGTGAGACTTCAGCTACAATTGCTCTACTACCCTGGGAGGTGCTCGCATGGCACGCCATGGCGTTCAAAGAGCCGTTCGAGAACAGGAGTCGTCGGCACTGCTGGTTTCCGGCATTGACGTGACGGGTGCGGCATTTCAGGAGGAATCGCGCACCGTGGATATCAGCGAAACAGGTATCGCGTTCCACCTGAAGACATCGGTTTGGATGGATGCTCATCTGACGCTCGACATTCGCTCGAGCCCGTCGTTGGGCCCCCATGCATTGTTGATGGCAAAAGTCGTGCGTTTTGGAGCTTCGGTTGGAGATAAGCGGCTGGTTGCAGCCCGTTTCGACTGAGACTCTGTGTCATGGCTACCGTGGCGCATTGCTGGCCGAACTCCAGCGTACCATCAGTGTGATACTCGCACAGGGCCGGTATTCTTTTCTGCCATGAACAGATTTTGCAGGGCTACACCTGTCGCTGGGAACCGCGAGGCTTTCACCAAAGCAAGAGACCATGGCGCAGCCAATCACGGCAGCGGGAAGCGTTGTGGTTGTGGAAGCCACTAGCCTGGATTTCCACGGAAAACCATTTGCCTAAGTGACACCCGCCAAGCCGACTTGGGCTGCCTTTGAAACGCAGAAGGAATGCGGTGTTTCGACCGCAACAAATTTCAACCACAGATTGC
>VFZK01000039.1 GCA_016871215.1 Acidimicrobiia bacterium
GTGCAGGCAGCGTCAAGTGGTTGGTGAGGAAAACAAAGTGTTTCTGGCTGAGGGGGTCGCAATAAACGATCCGCCGCAGCTTTTCCGGGTAAAGCTGCGAGGTCAAGGGACCAGTCAGGGCGATGGTTTGATCGCAACGCAGACCGGTGCTCTTGTCGATCGGATGCGAGTAGATCCGGCGGAACTACAGCTTGTCTCGGGACCGAATGACATAGAAGGCGAGGGAGTGTCGCCGCCTTCCCAGGGATTTCTCGAAACGCTAAGTTGCCGTTCACTGTGACAAAACTGACTCCCGGGTGGATCTTCCTAAGAGTGAAGAAAATTGAAATCGGTCACTACCAAAAACTCCCGTTACTGAACTGACATGAACAACTTGCAGACACTGTAGGCTCGAACAGCTGGACACTAGTGATCAATCATCACTAATTGCCCGCCAGGCTTCAGCATTTTCTTCAGCAGCGACAGGTAGGCGGGGCGCTTCTCGATGTGGTGCCAGCTATTGCAGATGAACACGCGATCCAGCGACCCATCGGCAAGCAGCGGATCGTCCGGAGGAGCGAGGATGCTAACGATGTTCTTGAGGCCTAGTTCTCGAACACGACGGTTCAGGTGCAGGATCATCTCAGGATTCACATCCACGGCATACACTCTTCCCTGCTCTCCGGCGTGCTGGGCGAAACGGAGGGCGAAATAGCCCGAGCCGGCGCCGATGTCGGCAATCGTCTCTCCGGCTTTCAAATCAAGCGCCATCATCACCTGGTAGGGTTTCTGATATTCGCCCCTTTTGGGATCTTCCAGTTCGTCAATGTACGCCTTGGCATCGGCGTGCAAGCCGTGCATCGCGTGCTTGTCGCCCTTCTTAACCTCTTGGGCAGCGAATCGAACGAAGGTCGACAGCAGTACAACGAAGCAAAGAAGTGGTCGCATTCGGGAAACCTCGCTGGCCGGCCTGAGTGCGCTCTACAGTCGAAACCTGAGCGGGATGGATGCGAGGTCGCAACGGCCGGTGACGTTGCGGCTCGCGAAACCTGTCCTGCGCGGCCACAGGAATTCTGTTCTCTTCGGGCCGCCCTGATGGAACGCCGCGCTTGCGATCGATCAGGGGTGATTCAGCGCCCGTGGTGACGACAACTGTCGATTGCCCCGGCAGCCGCAGTCATCGTGGTTTTCAGGCGCAGGCCTACCCCTGCTGGGAGATCCAGGGCGGAACTTGCTGGTTAGAGGTCATCGTGTCGCCCAGCTCGAAACAGATCCATAGAAACAGGGAAGGCGCAACATGCATCATCAGACGCGTCAAAGCCACCGGGAACAATGCTTCGAGTTGCCACGGAATGACCATGAATATTGCGGTCAGCGTCACGCTGTAAAGGGCGGAGATCCAGAGAAAAACGGCGAATCTCGACCGGACTACTCTCCGCGGAGACCAGACCAACAACGCTGCGGCCGAGATCCCGAGCAAACTCCACAGATGGGGTTTCAAGAAGAACTCCCTTCCGAACGACCGCAGAATATGCGGCAACCGGCCAACTCCGTTAGCCAAATTCCCCAGCGCCAGCAGCTTCGGGAAGTCTTCATCCACAATCGGAAGGTTGGAGCGATAGGAGAACCAAGGCGCCAGGCTAACCAGGCCAGCCAGAGCCGTCGCCGCCAGCGGCCACAGGGAATGAACGGGCCAACCCTGCAGGAGCCACGCCGACGCGGCGGCCGCCAGGAATACAATCGCAACCAGCGCCAATCCTTCTGCCTTGGTGAAGGCCGCCAGACTTGTAAACAGGAAAGCCAGGCGCAGACGATCCCACGATTTCGTCTCCAGCCAGCGAAACAGGTTCACGGCAAGTGCCGTCACATAGAAAGCCAACGGAAGGTCGGCATAGCCACTGGCTGCGCCGCCGTTGTCGTTGATCGTAAACGCAGGCAGTGACGCAAACAGGCTGGTGGCAACCAGCGCGCAACGGCGGTCGAACACCCGTCTTAGCTCTGAGCCCACCAATAGGATCAAAGCAACGTAGAAGCACGGAAAGAGCAGTTTGAGCGCTGGTTCGTGAAAGCCGCCCGTAATCGATGCGACAAAAGCCTCAGCCAACGGTATGAGCTGAGGGTAGCGGGTTTTGGCGTGAAGCCGGTCGGCATCGAGAAAAGCGTCGTTGTAGATCCCCTCCTCGTAGTACAGAACCTTGGCCTTGAAACCCCAGATGGCGCGCGCATCGAACGCCAGCAGCAACTGGCTGGCCGCATCGGCAAACACGACGACGATGCAGGCTCCAACGATCGCCAGCGAAACCCACTCCAGCGCCGACAGCGGGCAGCCTCGCAGAACAGCCTTCTGTGCCGACGGGCCGGCCTCAAACCGGGCAACACGAGATCGACGGATGCGGCGCGCCCGGAGAAATGTTCCCAGAGCCGCGATGCCAAGAAGGCCGGCAGCAAGGGCGAGAAGGTTCGCCGGACGCAGTGGCACACCCTGCCAGGCAAGCACGAACATGCCAAAACTCAGGATACCGGTCCCCGCTCCAAACGAAAGACCCCACCGTTCGAACCTCTGCAGTGAGGAACCTGCCAGAGCCTTCACGACCAGGTAACCCAAGGCCTGAAGCAGCGCCAAGGCCAGCAGAGCGTGCATCAACGAGACCTCTCGCGCGGCGCCAGACTAAAACGGATCGGCTCGCTGTCTGAGATATCCAGGATCCAGTCAATGCGCTTCTGGTCCATCCATTCTTCAGGAACCGCCGACGCCGGCAGCGCACGGTCCGGATAGAAGTAGAACCTCCTGGGATAGAGTTCGTAGTTCATGAGGAACTGCAGAGGGCGTTGGGTCTTGATGAGGATGGCCGCTGTTTCGGGCGTCGCATCGCGCACCGCTTGCACGACGCCGTACTCGTCGCCAAAGCCGGCGGCGATCAATTGAGCCGGCGACTGCCCTTGCCTCTCAACCAACCGCCTTGCCAGACCGATGATACGGAAGTTCAAAGATAAAACGGCAATCGCGGCCCACCCACCAAGGAGCAGCCAGAGGGCAGGCGTCGCTCCTGTACTCGGCGCAATCCGGCGGTTCAGAGGTGGGTCGTTTCGACGGCGAAATCGCCAGAGCCCGGCCGCGATGAACAACACTTCCGCGCCACTAACGGCGCTCGACAGCGGAACCAGATGGAGCTTCTCCATCAGCCGCGGGTTGGGGCTCCCTGCCTGGCCCACGAGCACTGCGAGCCACGCGAGGTCGCTTCCGGAAAGGGCAAATCCCGCTGCCAGCAGACCCACGCCCAGCACCCACAAAGCTGCATTGGCGATGGCCAAGCCCGACCGCACCTTTTGCGCTCCGCGTTTCTCTCGCCAGAATTCCGACTGCCTACCGCATGCCTGAAACGAAGCCCAATCGGCGGCGCCTCTTGCCCATCGCTGCTGGATCGGCATCGCTTTGCTGCACAATCGACACGCCGCCTGATATGGCCGAACGCTGGTTGATTCTTTGGGATTGCCTTGGATAGGGAGAGCGCCATCGCTCCCCGTCACTTCACCGCGAGCTTTCCTTTCATCCTTCCATGCCCCATGCCACAGAACTTGCAGCAGCTAAATTCGAACTCACCGGCTTTGTCGGCATAAAACTCAACTGTTGCAGGCGCACCGGGTTTGAACTTCACGCAGCTGTCTTTGATCGACTTGATCTCGAAACCATGTTCCTTGTCGGTGGCCTGGAGTTGAAAACGCACCAGCGTGTTCAAAGGGACCTCGAGCGTCGCTGGGCTGAACTCATACTTCTTGGCACTCACCTGCACCTCTTTCACGGGCGCTCCCGCCGGAGCAGGGCCTCCAATCTTCTTGACCACCGCCTTCTCTTCTGGGCGCGCTGGTGGCGCCCACAGCAGCAATCCCAACAGCAGAACGGACGCGTATTTCATAAGACCTCCTCACGATTCGCGTCACGAAGTCATCCGTTGACTTCGCTTCGCAGAAAGATACGACTCTAGCCAGAGTCCCGTCTAACTTCCGTCACTCCTTGAGCCAAGGCCGAGCCCTTGCGCGCAGGCTAGTGATTTGGCTCACGCGGCTGCTCAGTGGCCCGGCCACAAGGAAGGCTCACCGCTTTGACAGGCCCCTGCTACTCCAGCAGTTCCGAACAGCCCACTGACTTCAATGTGATACACTCTCCCGGCAATTTTGTGCAAGTTCAATCATCGAGAACAGAGGAGCACCTGGAATGAACAATCTGAACCTCTTCGATCTGTCGGGGCGAGTGGCGCTGGTGACCGGTGGCAGCAAAGGGCTGGGAAAGGCAATGGCTCGCGGCTTGGCTCAAGCGGGGGCCGATATCGTCATCAGCAGCCGCCATGCCGAAGAGCTGGAAAAGGCCCTGCCTGAAATCCTCGAAGGGACTCGTCAGCGAGGTCTCACCGTCACGGTCGACCTCTCGAAGCGGAGCGAAGCTGAACGCCTGGCCAGGACGGCTCTGGAGAAAATGGGACGTGTCGATATTCTGATCAACAACGCAGGCACCAACCTGCCCAGCCCCATCGACCAGGTCAGAGACGAAGACTGGGACGAGGTGCTAGCCCTCAACCTCAGCGCCTGCATGGTGCTCAGCCGCGCCCTGGTGCCTCAAATGAAAGAACGGCGCTGGGGAAGGATCATCCACATCTCTTCCGTTCTGGGGTTAGGTTCGAAAGTGGGCCGCTCCGCCTACTCCGCTACGAAACGAGGAGTCATCGGTCTTACGCAGGCGGGAGCTTTGGATCTGGGTCCCTTCGGTATCACCGTCAACTGCATAGCGCCGGGACCCTTTCTGACCGACTTGCCGTTGCGCCTGTTGAACGAAGGCGAAAAGAAGAAGTTCTCCGACCGGACGGCCCTGGGCCGCTGGGGCAAACCGGAAGAGATGGCAGGTCCGGCGTTGTTGCTGGCCAGCGAAGCAGGCAGCTACATTACGGGAGAGGTCCTGGTGGTTGATGGAGGTGTGATGGCCCACACGCTGTGAGGGCGCAACGAACGGCTACGCCCTTGCAGCTTTTCTGTCTTCGCCATGAGCTCTCCTAGTACAGTCCACCATTTCAACGTCGTAAACGTCTCCGTCCCGCCAGACGAAGCAAATACGCCACTGCTCGCTGATCCCAATACTCTGCTGGCCTTTTCGGTCCAGTGACTCCACAAAGTCCGTGCACCCGCTTCAAGACTCCCATCGGAACCAGCTCAACGTCGTGTTCCAAAGCGCTAAGGAGCCATGAGTGTGGCGCACTGCAAACCTCGACACTCCGACAAGGTCTACCGTTGCAGTCAGGATACCTTGACAGTCTTGGCACGCATTCTTACTATTCCTCCGAATCGTGATTGGCGGGGAGTGCGACGTGTCTTTTGGAATCAGCCTGAAACGGGAACGAGAATTGCGCGGCATCACGCTGGACGAGATCTCGAAAACGACCAAGATCAGTGTCCGGCTGCTGCAAGCTATCGAGTCCGATCGCTTCGATGTGTTGCCCGAAGGGGTTTTCCGGAAGTCGTTCATCAGGAGCTATGCCAACTACCTCGGCATGGACGAAGAGCAAGTGCTGCAAGAGTACGCTCTGGAAGTGCAACCTAGCCCGGCCTCGCTCGCGGCTGACGTCGAGTCATCTGCTGGCTGGAAGAGCGCTTTCACTGCGGGAAGACGCCGATGGTTGTTGGTTGCAGGCATCCTGGTGTTGCTAGGCGCGGCAGGATACCGATTTTGGCACTCAAAGCAGCTGGAGAGCCGCGCAGTCGAACAGCAGGCGCGTCTGCCGGCGCCCGCCAGCCAGGCTCCCAGCGAAGCGGCATTGCCCGCAGCCTCGGCGATCCCTCCCGCTTCTTCGGCCGGCGAGGCCGCGCCACGGCCCAGTGCCGAGCCCAATCCCGCAACGCTCAAGGTGCTAGGCGAGCTAGCCAAGAAGCCGGATCCCACCTCACCGGCTGGCGCCGCAGGATCGCTGCCTCTGGAACTGAAGATGGAAGCCAGCAATACGGTTTGGGTCTCCGTAAGCGGGGGTGAGAGCTTGCTCTATTCCGGAATGATGAACGCCTCCGACTCGAAGACGTTTTCACTCGAGGCGCCGCTCAAAGTCGTGGTGGGTAACGCCGGCGGCATCCAGCTCAGCGTCAATGGGCAGCTTTTTTCCAGCCTGGGCAAAACGGGCGAACGGCGTACGTTTGAGGTGTCGGCCACCAACTATTCGCAATATCTGGCACCCAAGACGCCATGAGCACATCGGTCCTGTCCAAACTCAAGGAAGGAAACGCGCCGCTTGCCATCCGGCACTCGGCGGCTCGCGGGGTCTTGCCCGTGGGCCAGGAAGAGCTGCTGGGCATTCTGGTCTACCTGCAGAATGACCCTGACGAAGAGATCCGGCAGACCGCCCGCCAGACCTTGGCAAACGAGTACAACGATGCCCTTCTGGTCTCGATCGCCGAAAGCGTTACGGCTCCGGTCGAGGTATTGGAGTTTCTCGGGAAGCCACCGTTGCGCTCTCCAGAGCTGCTCGAAGGCTTGATCCAGAATCGCGCGACGCCCGACTCGACAATCGCTTCTCTGGCAGGCCAGGTCGATGCCCGCCTGATGGAAGTCATCCTCATCAACCTGATGCGCTTGCTACGCTCACCCTTCATTCTGGAAGCGCTCGAGGGGAATCGCCAGCAGACTCCCGACATCACACGGCGTTTGCGGGAGATCCGCGAAGAGTTTGTCGAAAAACGCAACAACTTCATTCCGATTCACCGCACTCGGGCAGAAGCGAAAGCCATGGCGCCAGAAGAAGCCGAGGCAACTGCACCCGGCGAAGCAGCTCTGGTGGCTTACAGCGAAGAGCTCAGAGAAGGCAAAGACGCTGCGACGGCGACGATCGAAAGTTTGAAAGACGACGGGTTCGAATCCTTCGATGGCATGGGCGAAGACGAGCGCCTCCCCACGATTCAGAAAGTCGCGTGCATGACGGTCGCAGAGCCTGTGCAACCGGCGCTGAAGGGAAACCAGGAGGAACGCATCATTTTGATTCGCGATGCCAATCGTATTGTGGCCTCAGCGGTGCTCGACAGCCCGAAGCTCAGCGACAGCGAGGTGGAATCCATCGAGCTGCGCTTGGCCGAACACGGATTGGGCAACTCCCCCCGCAAAATACTGGAGGAGTTTTCCAAGTGGAAGTCGATGGACGTGTTGCTGCCTACCGACACGGGTCATCAACTGCGCCTGCGGCTGATCTCCCAGCCTGACCAAGCCCTGGGAATCCTATTGAGAGAGATGAGTCTAAAAGCGCCCAAACGTTTTCGCCTTCAGCCGAATCGTTTCTACCATCAAAACAGTCCAAATGTAGTGGAAACTTCAGCCTGAAAAATGAGTCAACTCCTTGCCCATCAATCTTCGTCTCTCCCCAACTGGGGAACTTGGGCTAAAGGCCCACAAATTGGCGTTGTTCGCGAATCGCGGATTTCAAGCGATCGATGTGGCCGGCAAAGAAGTGATCTGCGCCGTCGATCCAAACGACCGACTTGGGTGAAAGGAATCCGGGATAGAGCCTTCGCAGGTCTTCCGGCGGGCAGACAGTATCGGACGTCCCCTGGAGAAACTGTTTGGGAGTCGAGAGTGACGACAGGACAGCCGGGTCGAAAACCTTGAACGACGGTGCAACCGCCGTTACCGAGGCGAGTGAAGCATCTGACGAAGCTGCCTGGAGCGCGATTCCCGCCCCAAACGAAAAACCAGCGACGTGGCAAACCGTTCCGGCGTGGCGCTGGCGCAAGTGAGCCACGGCAGCCAAAGCATCCTGCAGCTCGCCCTTTCCGAAGTCGTGGTTTCCCGCGCTGAGCCCGACCCCCCGAAAATTGAAGCGCAGCACGGCGCAACCAAGACCACAAAAGGCTTCCGCCATCGCGAAAACCACCTTGTTGTGCATCGTACCTTGGTACAACGGATGCGGGTGGCAAATCACGACCAAGGCCAACGGATCGATGCCTTCTCTGAACTTCAGGAGCCCTTCAAGGCGCCCCGCTGGACCTTCGAACTGAACACTCTGGACCTTGTTCATCATCTCCCCGCTTCACCAAGTGACGCCTGCTGCACAAGCAACTCTCTCGCCGGGTGGTGGCGCCGGGTCTGCGGAGGTGATCGCCGGAGTTCTCATCAAGAGCGCCGCAATCGTGTCATGCAACCCGAAACCCTTGTAGACCGGGTATGTCCACGGGACAACCCACCGTTCAGGAAAACAGCGCGTTTGGGTTGTCGCCTCGTTGGAAAGAAACTCCGGTTCGGCTCATTCTTTCCGCAAGACCAGCACCCAGCTCGGCGCTGCTGGCACGAGGACCTTCACCAGCCACAGCGGCAGCCATTGAATGCGGCGTGCCTGCGCCACCAGGGCCGAGTCGTCTGGAAAGAACCGCTCAGGGGCCTTGAGCAGTGCCGGCGTCAGGTCTTCCACCGAAAACCGGGAGGTCAAGTGCCGAATGGACCAATACGTGGGCAGTTGCTCGGGATATCGGTTGCCCCGTCCAGCGAGGCGAACATATCTGTGAGCCAGCCAGCGCGGCAGCCATGAGAGGAACCAAAGCCGATAATGCGGCTCGAGCGGCCAATAACGGTTCGGCACAGCGAGATAACAAACGCCGCCAGGCTTCAGCACGCGCCAAACTTCGCCTAGAACACCCGATGGGGAAGCGGCGTGCTCCAGAATGTGATTGACAACAATGCCGTCGATTCTCTCGGAGGCCAGCGGCAGAAAACAGGCGTTGGCCTGAACGAAGGTAAAGCGGCGCGTCCAACATGAAGGGTAGTCGATATCCAGCCCCACGACGCGGGGAAATGCCTCGGCGAGCGATTCCGTAATGTGGCCTTCGCTGCAGCCGATGTCGGCAACGAGGGCGATTGCCGGATTGGGGATCTCGCGCTGCAGGATGCGTACGATCTTGCCAGCCCTGGCTTTGCGAGACGCAAGGTATTCGTCTCGAAGGTAGTCAAACCGGTCGAGAAACCGTTGTGGCGTCATAGGCCGGCAGACTGGGCAAGAACCTCGAGGGTCGAGCACAGCCGCTCCCAGGAAAATTCAAGTCGTTTGAGGAGGATGGCCTGGCTCATTTCGGCTTCCCGGCCCTTCCCGTAGAAATCCAATATCGCGGCGCTGATGGACGCCGCGTCGCGCGAAGGGACGAGGTATCCCGTGACGCCGTCATCGACGACTTCCGGAAGGCCGCCAACCCGGCTGGCCAGCACGGGCTTGCCGAACCCGTAGGCAAGTTGCACGATGCCGCTTTGAGTTGCCGACACATAGGGAATCGCCACCAGATCGCTCGCCGCGAAGTAGCGTGCCACTTCCTCATTGGGGATGTACTTGTCGACCCAGGTCACACAGCTCGCGATACCGAGGCGCGAAATAAGCTCGCGATACGATCTTCCGTTGCCCCAAACCTCACCCGCGATCAGTAGGTGAACATCGAGCCTGCTCCGAACCTGCGGCAGGCTCTCGAGCAGGTAGCGCAATCCTTTGTATTCGCGGATGAACCCGAAGAACAGAACCACCCGCTCGGATCGGATGCCCAGCGCGGCTCTTGCCGCAGATTTACGCATGGCCGGCTGGCTGAGATGTTCGTACGCCGGGTGCGGGCAAACGCGGATTGCCGGGGCTCGCGAGGGCGCTAGCCACCGCGCGAGGTTGCCCCGGTCCCACTCCGAATGCACGACAAAAAAATCCGCGCAAGCAAGAATCCGGCGCGCAATCGCCGACTTGAGCAGGTTCGGTTCGTGTTCCACCACATTGTGGCAGATGAAGACGCTGTTCGGCCGGCCGGACTTGCCGAGAGCTTTAAGGAAGAGCCAGTAAAACGGAGTCCAATAGACCGTGGACCATGGCAGAACGACCAGCCGCGAATTGGAACGCTTCACTGTTTGCGCAAGCCGGAACCAGGCCAGCGGGTTCAGCGCATCAAAGGTGTGGGTGGGCTGTTCGTGAATCAGCAGTGCACTGCTCGGATCGAGATCCGTGTTTCCTGGATAGAGCCAATGGGGATACTGGCGAGTGTAGGAAGAGAATCGGACCTCATGCCGGGATCGCAAACACCGGACGAGCAGAGTGGTGTAATGGGCGATGCCGCCTCGGAATGGATGCGTCGGCCCAATGACTGTGAGCCACATTACCGTCGGGCTCGCCCCGAGCGAGCCGCTTCCAGCAGAGAATCGCCGGCTGCCGGAGCGTTTCGCAATTCGATCTTCCGCAACCTGTAGAGCATCTCCTCGTTCAATCGCCGGTTGGCCGCAATGAGATCGGCGACCAAACCAATCACCATGATCTGAAATCCGACGATGGCCAGAATGGCGGCGAGGATCAACGACTGCAGATGCCCGCTAGCCCCGGCCGAAAAGTAGAAGTAGAGATACCGGGCGCCCAAGGCGACCCCCGCCAGAAACGCCAGGCCTCCCAGAAACAGAAAAACTTTCAGCGGGTTGTGCATCGAGTAGACGCGCAAGAGCGTCACAAGCGATTGCTTGAGGTATTGCCAGGTCGAACCTGCCAGGCGCGACTCACGCAGTTTGTCGTTCACGCGCACGGGAACGTGGGTGATGGTGAGCGGTCCCGAGCCCGCGTGAATCAGCGTCTCCAGAGTATAGGAAAACCGGGAGTAAACGATCGTGCGCAGCGCAGCCTCGCGATTGAACGCCCGAAAGCCGCTGGTCGTGTCCTGAATGGCGCATCCCGAAGCCTTGCGGACAATCCAACTGCCGAATTTCTGCAGTCGTTTCTTCGCTGCAGAGAAGTGCGCGATGGAATCGATGTCTCGCGTGCCCACAACCAGGTCCGCCTCACCCCGCAGGATGGGTTCCACCAATGCTGCGATGTCCTCCCCGAAGTATTGATTGTCGGCGTCCGTGTTCACGATGAGGTCGGCGCCCCGTTTCAAACACGCCTCGAGGCCCGTCTTGAAAGCGGTTCCGAGACCCTGGTTCCTGCCGAATTCGACGATGTGATCGACCCCTATTTCTCGAGCCCGCTGCACGGTTCGATCGGTAGAGCCATCGTTAACAACCAGCACCTCGATCTGGTCGACTCCAGGAATCTGCCTTGGAAGTCCGCGCAGTGTCACGGGCAATGTCGCTTCCTCGTTGAAGCACGGAATCTGGATAATTAGCTTCATGGCCGCTTGATCAAGGGCTCCACTTTCGCTCAGTTTGAGCTGTGATCCGCCGCGCTCCACCGACAAGACGGGTGTGTGGCTCCCGGTCGCGAATTTCGCTTCAGCAAACTGGACCGCCGACTCGATGCCGCCACACCCCCCGGAAGGGCCGGCGCCGCACCGAAGAGAGCCGGGCGAAGCCAATACGATTCAGGGAGTCGCACCCACAAGCTCGATGAGTGCGGCGCCCACGGGCAACGAAACAGACACCAGCACCGGCAACCTCCGGGCGTCTGTGCTGATCCAGGCAGAGATGCTGCGATCTGGCATGGGCGCAGAGTTGCGTCGCACGCTCACCTCGACGCGATAGGTGTTGAAACTGCCGAGCTTGATTGTGATGAGCTCTGCCGCAACCACCCGAGCCTCGAACGCATACTGGATACCGCGATCCACCACCGGGAAAGTCACTTGCATTCCAGGCGACAGCCCCACAAGGCTGCGCAAGGCATAGAGCGACGACACGGGATCCTGCGTGCCCAATCCGATCGCCAACTGTTTCGATTGATTCTTCGAGTTCGTAAAGAGCGCCGTGCCGCGCGACTGGTTGAAGACCGTTCGGTCGCGCACGATGCGTTTACGCTCGGTGAAGTTCTCTTCGTAGAGCCAAGGCGCGCGCGCGACGGTATCGAAGTGCGAGACGAACTCGTCTTTGAAAGGATAGCTGGCGGCAACGGACGGCACCGTGAAAGCCTTAGCCTGCAACCGCAGCGAATTCGGCTTGCCTTCGTCGGGGCCTACGCTGAGCTCTGCCGTCCCCGCCTCGACGATGTTAGACCAGGAGATGCGGTAGGTGAGCTTCTCGCCCGATTGAAACGGAAGCGCAGTCGAAGACGGTGCAGCCGCGGAGCCCGTGTGAATCAGCCAGGCGAATCCGGTGCACACCAGAAAGGTCTTGGGAAGATGCATCGAGGCTCGAAATGAAAGGTCAAATATTCCGGCGCCCCTGTTGGCTGGGTGCGCGTCGAAGACTGCGTTACAGAGGATCTTCTCAATCCGAAGCGATCGCGCCGGAAAGGACGCGGGGATCAGGCGCCCGCTATTGGCCCGTGCTGTGAGAGCTGCCCGGGCGGTGTTCCTTCTCGTAATGCATTTTGAGCAGATCCACGCCGAAATCGCGATCGAATCCGCGCCAGACCGCGTGGATGTGGTTGGCGTTGTTTTGTGTATTGTCGTACTCGACCAGGAATGTCGGACCTTGCAGCCGATAGTAATGCGGTTCTCCAGGGTTTCGGCTGCCCGCCCAGGCGAAATAGATCTTGTCGAACCCTGCTTGCCTCAAACGCCCGAGCTCTTCGCCCGCCAGTTCGTCTGGCAGGCTATGTGCGTACTCGTCCACCAGATTCGCCAGCTTCTCCGACTGGTCTTTGGTCATCTTCCCAGCCACCAAGCCTGCTGGCTTGCCCGGGTCGACCTTCCGCGAATTACCGCTGACAATGTCCTTGGGCGCCGTCTCGTCGATGAGCGCAGCCTTCAACTGCGCCGGCGTGAGCGATCGAACCAAATCGCGAGCCACACCTTCCTCCTGGCCCAGCACACGCAGCCCTTGACGCGACCCGCTTTTCACTTCGCCCGGATTGGAGCCGAAAAATCGGGGTGCGGTGGCGACCCATTGCCCGCTTACCACGGTGAAGTTCAACGAGAGGTGATGTCCCTCGACCTTCCACCCCCAAGTCTGTGTCTCCGACGGCTCGCCGAATACGCTGAAGAAATAGAGATCGTTGTCGCGTACAGGACCTTTGCCTTGTTCCAGTTCCTTCAAGATCGTCTCGAGGCTCATGATGGTCGTTGCCTTCAAATAGCCGCGCTGGCTTAAGCCGGTACTCAGGAAGGCATGGGCCAGCTTGTGCTGGGTCGAGTCCATTTCTTTGAAGGAAAGTCCTTTTCGCGGAAACATGGAATCGGGAATAAAGTGCCAGACAAATCGCTGCTCGTCCTCAAACTTGAAAATTGTCCTGGCTTTTTGCTCCGGCATCAGCGCCGCCAGGAAGTTCCTGGCAGCACCCGCCATAGTCGCCGCCGATTTCTTCTTCTCGTAGGCGCTGGCCGACCAGGCAACGCACCAGGCCGTTAGCAAGACGACGGCGAGCGCAAGACGGTTGCGTTTCATCGAAGGTCTCCTCCAAGTCAATACTTGCGGCCGTCGGAAAATGTGGGTGCAGGAAACTCAGATTCGCCACGCGGGCCATACGGCGGCCAGGTCTCCATCACTGCCAGTGCGGGAAAACCAGCCCGCCCGGCTGCATCGTTATGCTCCGAAAAATCGCATGGGATTATAAGAAATGGTGCGAGCGAAAGCCAGCCGATTATCTTTGACTGGCACCGACAAACGGGTGCGGAGACCTCGCAAAAACTTCAGACTTATCAACCTCAAGTTCGCTTACCGCGCTTCACTGGCTCAGCGTGACCGGCTGCCTCTCGCGGTAAGACTGCCCTGCCGCCAGGCACACCTTCAAGGCCGCCAACCCGTCCGCGCAGGTAATGGTGGGAGGCTGGCCGCTTAGGAGGCGGTCCACGAAGTGTTGCAGTTGGGTGCGATACGCCTGGCCGAAGCGCTCCATGAAGTAGGGAACGGTGTCATGCGCAACGTTGTTTTTGGTTAGTACCGTCAGCGGTGTCTCGCGCAGATAACCGATCTGCAACGTCCCCTCCGTTCCGAGAATCTCCGTGCGGATGTCGTACCCATAAACGCCGCTGCGGCTCAAGTCAATCACTCCCAGCGACCCGCTTTCAAACTCCAGCGTCGTAACGGCGTTGTCTACGTCGCCGATCTCGTTCATTTCAGGATACGCAAGGTTTCCCCCAATGGTATAGGCAGTACGCACTTCGCCCATGTACCAGCGCGCCAGATCCACGTCGTGGATGCCGCAATCGGTAAACAACCCGCCGCTGTTTTTGGGATCCAGGTACTCCAGACTCGGCCGGTAAGGATCCCGCGAAGAGGATTTGATGAGGATCGGCCTGCCGATCAAGCCGCTCTCGACCTTTAGCTTTGCCGCCGCGTAGCCGGCGTCGAAGCGCCTCATGAACCCCAAATGGAAGAAAATGCCTCTTTGTTCGACGGCATCCTTCATGGCCTGGCAATCCTCGACCGACAATGCGAGTGGCTTCTCGCAAAACACAGCCTTGCCCTGCCGTGCAGCTTCCACAACGATGTCTTTGTGCGTGTTTGTCGGCGTCACAATGACAACTGCGTCCACCTCCTTGTCGGCCAGGAGGTAGCCGTAGTCGGCGTACCGCTTTGCGATGTCGTGCTCGTCCGCAAAGCTTTGTTGCGCTTTCTCATTGACGTCAGATACCGCCACCAGCCGGGCATGGGCGATGCTGCCGAGAAAGTAACGCCCGTAGACCGTACCCAGGCGGCCTAAGCCGATCAAACCGATGTTGACTACCTTGCGCATGGCAAAGTCCCTCCAACAGATTGAGCTCGGCCCCCCTCCACGCCGGAAACGTGGCCTTCGGGGCCGGCAGTCGCTGACGGTTTGGGGAGAATGTGAGCCACGGAGCACGTCCTTTTTGGGCTGAGCTCTCTGGCCCTCTGCAGGCAGCTCGCGCTCGAAGGAACTCGGAATGTAAATCGAAAGCTTTCAGGCTGGCAACGACAAAACGCTCCTGTCAGGATTCCGGCGAAGCCCTCATGACGCGTCACGCCTCGCCGGGAACTCTCGCTGACGCGCGGGCCACTGACCTGGCCTCAGTTGGGATTTTCAATCGTTCACCCGCAGGCAGGGCTCGGACTTCGACAAACTTCTGGAGGCTCTGGTGCAGGGCTTGGCCGACAGGGTCCTGTCAAAGTCGTGAGCCCTCCCTTACGGTCGGGCTACTGAATAGCCGCGTGGACCGAATCAGTAGCCCGCGCGTTAGCAAGGGCTCGACCTCGACTCAAGGACTTACGAGACTTTGACGGGACCCTAGCCAGGCCGGATACGCGCTTGCTTTGTCGGCGAAAAGCAAGTATGAGGATTCGAACAAATAATGGGCTCTGCTGTTTCCCTTGTTCGCAGCGCCAGGACGAAAGGGGTCGAAAACGATGTCGCTTGAGGGTCACACGGCGCCGCCAGCGCAGAAGTCTGGAGAACCTGCCAATCCCTGTGTGATGGTGATTTTCGGAGCGGCCGGCGACCTGACGAAGCGGAAGCTGATTCCTGCGCTCTACAACCTGGCCAAGGAAGAGTTGCTCTCGGAGAACTTTGCCGTTGTCGGCATTGCCCGCCGGGAGATGGCCGAGCAGGAATTTCAAGAGAGGATTGGCCGCGATGCCCGCGAGTTTGCCACGGGCGGGTTCGACCCCAAACTGTGGGAGCGGCTTTCCAGCTGCCTTCATTACCTCTGTGGCCACTTCGACGACGACACGCTCTATGGGCGGCTTCGCGAGCTTCTTCTCGAGGTGGACTCGAGCTTGGGCACGCGCAGCAACTACTTCTACTACCTGGCAACCGCGCCAGAGTATTTTTCTCCCATCGTTCGCAAGCTGCACGCAGCCGGTCTGACGCAAGAGCAGGACGGTCATTGGCGCCGCGTGATTATCGAGAAGCCCTTTGGAACGAACCTGGATTCAGCGAGAATTTTGAACCGAGACTTGGCGAGCTGCTTGAACGAGAGCCAGATCTACCGCATCGACCATTATCTTGGAAAGGAAACCGTTCAGAACATTCTGGTCTTCCGGTTTTCGAACGGGATCTTCGAGCCAATCTGGAACCGGCGTTATATCGACCACGTGCAGGTCACCGTCGCGGAAGACATTGGCGTAGAGCAGCGCGGTGGCTACTACGACACCGCCGGCGCACTCCGCGACATGGTACCGAACCATATCTTTCAGCTGATTTCGCTGACAGCCATGGAGCCGCCTATCTCCTTCGAGGCCGATGCCGTGCGCGATGAGCAAGCCAAAATCCTGCGCGCCATTCAGCCCATGACCCCGGAAGAGGTTCTGACGCGCACGGTGCGCGGCCAGTATGGGGGAGGCGTGGTGAAGGGCAAGCCCTCTGTGGCCTATCGCTCCGAGGTCAAAGTCGCTCCAGACTCGTTTACGGAGACCTTCGTCGCGCTCAAGGTGTCGATCGACAACTGGCGCTGGTCCGATGTTCCCTTCTATCTCCGAACCGGGAAATACATGCCGCGGCGCGTCACGGAAATCGCGATTCAGTTCAAAAGGGCTCCATTCATGCTTTTCCGCAAGACCCCAATTCACCGGCTGACGACGAACCGGCTGGTCATCCGTTTGCAGCCAGATGAAGGCATTGCGTTGCGATTTGGGGCCAAGGTACCCGGCCCACTGATGCGGCTGGGACCGGTTGACATGGACTTCAAGTACGCTGAGACCTTTGGCTCCAAGCCCAGCACGGGCTACGAGCGCCTGCTCTACGACTGTATGACCGGCGACGCTACCTTGTTTCAAAGGGCCGACATGGTAGAAGCCGCCTGGGGCGTGGTGGCGCCGATCCTGGACGTGTGGAAGGCCCTGCCGCCGCGCCAGTTTCCAAACTATCCCGCTGGAACCTGGGGTCCTAAGGAAGCCGACGACCTTCTCGAACGCGATGGACGCTACTGGAGAAGCATCGAAGAGTAAGCGGTCGGAACTCCGCATCTTTCCGACCAGCCAAGACCTGGCTCGTGCTGCCGCAGAGGAGTGTACGCGTCTGGCGTTGGAAGCCGTTGAAGCGCGAGGGCGCTTTTCATTGGCGCTCGCGGGCGGCTCCACGCCGAAACGGCTGTACGCGCAGCTTGCTGCCGGATTCGCCGCAGGCTCGAGCCGAAGTTTTCCTTGGAAAGCCACTCATTTTTTCTGGGGAGATGAGCGCCACGTCTCACCAGACCACCCTGACAGCAACTATCGCATGGCGTTCGAAGCCATGTTTTCGAAGGTCCCCGTACCGGCCTCACATCTACATCGCATCCAGGGAGAGGCTACCGATGCTCGAGCTGCTGCAGATGCCTATGAAAAGGAGCTGCGTCGCCATTTCGGGGCCAAGCCAGGCATCTGGCCTCAGTTCGATCTGGTGTTGCTGGGTTTGGGCTCCGACGGCCACACGGCGTCGCTCTTTCCCGCCACGGACGTGCTGAGCGAGTCGGAGCGCCTGGCAGCCGCAGTCTGGGTTCCCAAACTCGAAGTTTGGCGCGTCACACTCACAGTGCCGCTGCTGAACCAGGCAGCGAACATCATTGTCCTCGTCAGCGGAAAGGACAAAGCGGAAGCCCTCAGGGCGGTGCGTTGCCGGGTGTTTCAACCGTACACTCTCCCCGCGCAGCTGATTCAGCCAGTCTGCGGCCGCCTGCAGTGGCTGGTTGACCGCGAAGCCGCTTCCCTGCTCTAGCCCGATTCCAAACAGCCCGGGGCCTGTTTGGCAGATGGCCAATCAGTCGCGACACACCGAAGCAAGAATGCATGGGGTACAATGCTGGCGTGGCCCGGGGATCTGTGGCCCGTACTCGACCAGCCGACACCGCAGCATGAAACACGACAGTCTTTCGAGCTTCCCCATCCTGCAGCCCTCACGCACTGAGCCCACGGTGAAGGATCCGGTTTGCGGCATGGAGGTTGTTCCCGCCAGGTCTGCCGGACAGCATTCGTACCAGGGGACGATGTACTACTTCTGTGCGGTGAGTTGTCTTCAGAAGTTCCAGCTGCGGCCGGAGGCGTATCTGCACCCGCAAGCGCAGCCTGCTCTTTCCACTCCAGCCGCTGGGCAGGCCACAGAGCACACCTGTCCGATGCATCCCGAGGTCCGGCAGTTAGGACCGGGCTCGTGCCCAAAATGCGGGATGGCGCTCGAACCCAGCTTGCCCGCGCTCGAGAGTGAAGAGAACCCCGAGTTCCGAGATATGAGCCGGCGATTTTGGACCAGCGCCGTGCTCACGGCGCCGGTTTTTCTGCTCGCGATGTCCGAAATGATTCCCGGACAACCCGTGCAGCATGCGCTCTCGGCGAAGCTGACGACGTGGGTGCAGTTGGCTTTGGCCACGCCGGTCGTGCTATGGGGTGGCTGGCCATTCTTTCAGCGGGGCTGGGCGTCGATTGTGAACGGCAGCCTGAACATGTTCACCCTCATCGGCACTGGCACTGGCACCGCCTACTTCTACAGCCTCTTTGCGGTGCTCTTTCCCGATCTGTTTCCTCCGGCTTTTCGCGGCCATAACGGCGAGGTCGCCCTCTATTTCGAAGCAGCCGCAGTCATTGTGACCCTGGTGTTGCTCGGCCAGATTCTTGAGCTCCGCGCCCGTGCCCAGACGAGCAGTGCCATCAAGACGCTCTTGGGCCTGGCGCCCAAGACTGCCCGCATTCTGCGGCCAAACGGACTTGAGGAAGACATTCCGATTGAGCAGGTCCAGCCCGGGGATCGGCTGCGCGTTCGGCCGGGCGAGAGAATTCCAGTCGATGGAGAAGTGACCGAGGGAGCCAGCTCGGTCGATGAATCGATGATTACGGGCGAGCCGATACCAGTGGAAAAATTGCGTGGCCAGCCACTAACCGGAGGCACACTAAACGGCACTGGCGGCCTCGTGATGGTCGCCAAACGGGTCGGCAAAGACACGCTCTTGGCCCAGATTGTTCGCAGGGTGGCCGAAGCACAGCGCAGCCGAGCTCCCATCCAGCGGCTGGCAGACAGAGTCTCCGCTTTTTTCGTGCCTGCCGTGTTGCTGGTCGCCGCTGCGACGTTTGCTGCTTGGAGCTTAGCCGGCCCGGAGCCACGATTTGCACACGCTGTTGTCAACGCAGTGGCCGTTCTGATCATCGCCTGTCCCTGTGCCTTGGGGCTTGCGACGCCGATGTCGATCATGGTCGCCACGGGCCGGGGCGCCATGACAGGTGTGTTGATCAAGGATGCTGAGGCCCTCGAGAGACTGGAGAAAGTCGACACGCTGGTTGTGGACAAGACGGGAACGTTGACGCTGGGCAAACCCAAGGTCCGATCCGTCAATGCTCTTCCTGGATACACCGAGAACGAGGTGCTGCAACTTGCCGCCAGCCTGGAGCGCAGCAGCGAGCATCCTCTAGCAATGGCGGTAATCGCAGCTGCTGAGGAGAGGCACCTATCCTCGTTGCCGGTGCGGTCGTTTTCCGCGATTGCCGGCAAGGGAATCGCGGGCGAGGTAGCCCACAAGCAAGTGGTGCTGGGAAACCGGCAACTGTTCCGCGCCCTCAGCGTTGACCTCCGTCCGCTCTTCGAGGGCACCATTGCCCCTCACGGCAGCGAAACCCTTATGTATCTGGCAGTGGACGGCCAGCCTGCCGGTTCGATCGCCACAGCGGACCCAGTGAAGCCTTCCGCATACGAAGCAGTTCGGGCACTCCAGCGGCAGAAGCTTGGCATTGCCATGTTAACCGGAGACATTCGAACGACGGCCGAGGTGGTGGCGCGAGAACTGGGAATCGACACGGTCGAAGCAGAAGTTCTGCCGGACCAGAAGCACTCGGTTATCGAGCGGCTTCAACGGGAAGGCCGCGTCGTCGCCATGGCGGGCGACGGCATCAACGATGCTCCGGCACTGGCCCAGGCCGATGTAGGCATCGCGATGGGTACCGGCACCGATGTTGCAATGGAGAGTGCTGGCATCACGCTTGTGAAAGGCGATTTGAATGGCATCGTGCGGGCGCGTGCACTGAGCCAAAAGACGATGCGTAACATCCGCCAGAATCTTTTCTTCGCATTCGTTTACAACCTGCTTGGAGTGCCGGTTGCTGCCGGGATACTCTACCCCTATCTTGGCCTGCTCTTGAGCCCGATGATTGCTGCGGCCGCCATGACCTTCAGTTCCACAACCGTGATTGCCAATGCCTTGCGGCTTCGCCGTGTGCCGCTTTGACTCGAAGGAAGGCCACCTCCGCAGGACCCTCTGCGAGCCTCAGGCGGCTCGCAGAGCCGCCGCGACACCTGGTCCCTTGTAGAGGCGGCTTGTATTACTTTGTTATCAATCGTTGCAAAAGTACTTGCTTAATCTAATCGAATCGAGTATAGTACGGGGCATGCGACGAACTAAGAAGACTCCTACTCAGAAGGACCTGGTCAGTGTACGATCCCAACTGCGTTATGAGAAACGCCGGACGGCCGTCGAGGCGGTGCGCAACGGCGAATCGGCTTCGACGGTGGCGCGCGTGATGAAGGTTCCCCTCCGAACGCTGTTCAGCTGGATCGCCCGCTACCGGCTGGGGGGCGAGCAGGCGTTGCAAGAAGGGCGACGCAGCGGCCGAC
>VFZK01000040.1 GCA_016871215.1 Acidimicrobiia bacterium
GGTGGGCTTGAGTGTGGACATGAACAAGGGCTCCGGAGATCGCATTGGAGCTATTTCCCCTTGTCGTCATAGCATATGGATGCAGATTTGTCCAGCCCTCTTTAGATGCGTTCGCCCTGGCCACCTGGGTATCCTGGACTGGAACAATATGGGCGCTTCGGGAAAGCCTATCCGGCTGCGACTTCAGCAGGCCGGAGCACGCTGCCTGGCAAGAGTTCGAAGTTTGCCGGATCGCTGAGGATTCTCGATACGAGCAGTGTATGGAGGGCGTGCCCAGCCTTGCTGGCGACGATGCGCCCGATGAAGGGCCGGCCAATGAGGGACAGATCTCCAATGTTATCCAGAATCTTGTGGCGAACGAACTCGTCTCTAAACCGAAGGATGTCGTTAAGGATGCCTGTCTTGGTCAGAACGATCGCGTTGTCCAGCGATCCCCCGCGCACCAGACCGTTCTTCTGCAGCTCTTCGACTTCGTGGAGAAACCCAAACGTCCTCGCCGGGGCGATGTCACGCGCGAAGTTCGCCGGCGAGGCATCGAACTCATAGGCCTGCTGCCCGATCATCGGGTGTGGGAAATCGATGGAGTAATGGATCTGAAACCGGGAGGCCGGATAGATCGAGATAGTTTTTCCGTGCTCCTCCAGATGAAGCTCCTTGCGGATGACCACATAGGTCCGCTCCGCAGGCTGTTGCTTGAGCCCCACCCGCTGAATCTCCCTCACGAAGTCCAAGGCACTTCCATCGAGTATGGGAACTTCCAGGTTATCCAGTTCGACAACCGCGTTGTCGATGCCAAAGATATAGAGCGAGGAAAGCAGGTGCTCGATGGTCGAGATCAGAACACCTTGCTTCATCAGAGTCGTCGCATAGGCGACGTGCGCGACGTTCTTGACTGTCGCCTCAATGGGAAAATCGTCGAGATCAACCCGATGGAACACGATGCCGTGGTTCACGGGCGCTGGCAAGATCCTCAGGTTGACCGACTCGCCGGTATGAAGACCCACTCCAGAAAAGGAGATGGGCGCTGCCAGAGTGTGTTGAGATGTCAGAATTGCCTCCAGGGGAGCACTGCGGAACTTTTACCGCATCGCCTTAGCAAGGCGTCATCCAGACGCCAGGAAATAGAGCATGCGTAATTTTATCAATAGTTTAGAATCGAAGCTGAACGATCCCCAAATCCTTGCTGTCTCGGATAGGCTACACATCTCGCCTGGATATGTTGCGGAAATGCCGCGCCCTGGGGATCTGCAAGAGACACAGCTGAGCGCCAGATTTTGGGTACGAGCTCCGGGCCTCTGGGGGATGGGAGTTCACGTAAGCCACATGTGGGATTGCTGCCAGGGAAACACAAACCAAATTGACGGCCAGAATCCATCCAAAAAATCCCGCTCTAATTGGCTGGCTAAAGCCCAAGGCCAAGATCAAAAAATCGACAATCGCTGCGATCAGGGCTGCGAAAAATAGGGCAGAGATCCAATGGATCGGGTGTTCAACGCCGATGCCAACTGACCAATGCCACAACATTTGATGCAATAACATTGGGGGCACCAAGGCCGGAGCCGGTGTGATGGCAAAGATCAGGCATGATGTCACGTTCATCGCCAAGTCAGCCAACAGCGACATGCTCGGCGAAAGACGCAGGAAACATGAGAGCAATGCGAACTTGAAGATCAACCCCACCCCACCAAGCCAAAGAACGAAATTCCAGCCATACGCATTCCACATGTTCCAGACTGCGCCCAAGTGAATTTCAGGAAGGATTGTGCAAGACCTCCGGGAATCGTGCCAGCCACCCCAGCCACTCTCTTTTTCACTTTTTCACTTTTTCAACTCCCTTGACAAGTCCAAGTTCCTGCTCTAATAATACAACCCCGACCAAAATGGTCGCCAATTAGAGATCGATGCTAAAGCTTTCAAAAAAAGTAGATTACGGCTTGATGTCGCTGATGCATCTGGCCCAAAGCGCGCGCCGCTCTTCTTGGAGTGCTAGGGAGATCGCCGAGAATTATAGGATTCCCTTAGAGCTCCTGGCCAAAATACTACAGAAGCTAGTGCAAAAGGGTCTGCTCGTTTCGCATCCGGGAACGCATGGAGGGTATTCGCTCAGCCGGCCGGCGGCGCACATCACCGCTGCCGAGGTGATCGAAGCCATCGAGGGCCCACTGTTTCTGACCAACTGCGTGTCTGACGATGGCCTTTGTGGGCAGTTTGAGAAGTGTAATTTAAAGAGCCCGCTGCAACGCCTCAACGACATTGTCGTCCAGACATTTCGAAACCTCACGATCGAGGAAATGAGCCAGCAGCAAAGCATGCACCTCACGGCCAGGCTGGTGGCAGAGCCCCAGCTCGTCAGCATTTCCGGAATACAACAGGACGTTTAGGAGAATCATGAGCACCTCGACAAGCACGATTCAAGAGCTCGCCAACAAGGAGTATCAGTACGGCTTCGTCACCGAGATCGAGTCGGAAGTGATTCCTCGGGGCCTGAATGAGGACATCGTTCGCATTATTTCGACCAAGAAGAACGAACCAGAATTCCTGCTCGAGTGGAGGCTGAAAGCGTACCGCCACTGGCTCACGATGAAGGAGCCCACTTGGACGAATGTGAAATATCCTCCCATCGATTATCAGAACGTCATCTACTATGCGGCCCCGAAGTCGAAAAAGGCCGCGCCCAAGAGCCTCGACGAAGTCGATCCTCAGTTGCTGGAGACCTATAAGAAGCTGGGCATTTCGCTTCAGGAGCAGGAGCGCTTGGCAGGTGTGGCAGTTGATGCGGTTTTCGACAGCGTCTCGGTCGCCACGACGTTTCGCAGCAAATTGGCAGAAATGGGCATCATCTTCTGTTCGTTTTCGGAAGCCGTGCAAGAGCATCCGGAGCTGGTGAAGAAGTACCTCGGGTCGGTGGTGCCTTACACCGATAATTTCTTCGCGGCCCTGAACTCTGCGGTTTTCAGCGACGGATCGTTTTGCTACATCCCGAAGGGCGTCCGTTGTCCAATGGAATTGTCGACTTATTTCCGGATCAACGCCAAAGACACGGGCCAGTTCGAGAGAACCCTCATTGTGGCGGAAGAGAGTGCTTACGTCAGCTATCTGGAAGGCTGCACGGCTCCCATGCGGGACGAGAACCAGCTTCACGCCGCGGTGGTAGAGTTGGTGGCGCTCGAGAACGCGCAGATCAAATACTCCACAGTCCAGAACTGGTACCCTGGAGACAAGCAAGGCAGGGGTGGCATTTACAACTTCGTGACGAAGCGGGGAAAGTGCCTTGGCCTGAATTCTAAGATCTCATGGACGCAGGTTGAAACCGGCTCGGCAATCACCTGGAAGTATCCGAGCTGCATTCTGCAGGGCGACAACTCGGTTGGTGAATTCTATTCCGTCGCGCTGACGAACAACTATCAGCAGGCCGACACCGGCACAAAGATGATCCATATCGGCAAGAACACCCGGAGCACCATCGTCTCGAAGGGTATTTCGGCCGGTCATGGCCAGAACACCTATCGGGGAGCTGTGAAGATCCTGAAAGGCGCCAGCGGGGCGCGCAACTACTCACAGTGCGATTCCCTGCTTCTGGGCGACAAGTGTGGGGCTCACACCTTTCCTTATATCGAAGTGAAGAACAGCACAGCCCAGATGGAGCATGAGGCCTCCACCTCAAAGATCGGCGAAGATCAGATCTTCTACTGCAAGCAGCGCGGCCTGTCGACTGAAGATGCCGTCAGCATGATTGTGAACGGCTTCTGCAAGGAGGTTTTCCGCGAATTGCCGATGGAATTCGCCGTCGAAGCCCAGAAGTTGCTCGGCGTCAGCCTGGAAGGCAGCGTAGGGTAGGATGGCGCCGGCACCCACTGCCAGCCTCCAGAGCTGAACCGGAGGATTGCTCGCCCCTCCTCTGCAAACCATCAATAGTTGAAGCACGGAGAAAACGCACAGATATGCTGGAAATCAAGAATCTGCACGCCGGCATCGGCGGCAAGAAGATATTGCAGGGCATCGACCTGAAGGTTAATGCCGGCGAGGTCCACGCGATCATGGGGCCCAACGGATCAGGCAAGAGTACGTTGTCGCAGGTATTGGCCGGCCGAGAGACCTATGTTGTCACCGAGGGCCAGGTCCTTTACCAAGGGGGGGATTTGCTCGAGATGGCTCCGGAAGAACGCGCTCGCGAGGGCATCTTTATGGCTTTCCAATATCCGGTCGAGATTCCTGGCGTGAACAACACCTACTTTCTCAAGGCCGCTTTGAATGCGATTCGCAAGCATCGAGGCGAGCCGGAGCTCGACGCCATGGATTTCCTGAAGCTGGTGCGCTCCAAAGTGAAGCTCATGGAGATGGATGAAGGCCTCATTAACCGATCTGTCAACGAGGGCTTCTCCGGTGGCGAGAAGAAGCGCAACGAGATTTTTCACATGGCCGTGCTGGATCCTAGACTGGCGATTCTGGACGAAACCGATTCCGGGCTGGATATCGATGCGTTGAAGAGCGTCGCCAAGGGCGTCAATGCGCTGCGCAGCCCACAGCGTGCGATGATCGTGATCACCCACTATCAGCGGTTACTTAACTACATTGTCCCCGATTTTGTGCACGTGCTTTCGGGAGGCAAGATCGTCAAGTCTGGAGGGAAAGAATTGGCGTTGGACTTGGAAGCGAAAGGATATGGCTGGCTGGAAGAAGCGGTCTGACTCGAGATGATCGACACAATTCAAGAAACCGAAAACTATGCAGCCAGCTATGCAGCTCTCGAAGGAAAACGTGGCTCGCAGGATCCAGCGTGGCTGAAGCAGGTGCGGCGTTCCGCCCTGGACAGCTTCTTGCGGCTAGGCTTTCCATCGACTCACGATGAAGAGTGGCGTTTCACGAGCGTTGCCCCCATCGCTCGGGTTCCTTTCCAGCTCGCAGCGAACGCGAAAGCCCCAGACAGTGCCACGCTGGCGCAATGGACCTTCGGCTCCTGGCCCGGCATTCAGCTCGTCTTCATCAACGGCGTCTTTTCGAGAGAGCTCTCTTGGAATCCGGCAGCGTCTACCGGACTGTCAGCAGGCAGCTTGGCAGAAGCCTGGGCAACGAATCCCTCCAGCGTGCAGCCACACCTGGCGCGGTATGCCCGTGTTTCGACGGAGCCTTTCGCCGCCTTAAACACGGCTTTCCTGTCTGATGGCGCTTTTGTGCGTTTACCCAGAGGCTGCGTGGTTGACGAGCCAATCCACCTGATATTCCTCACCAGCGCTGAGGCCGCCAGACCGCAGGTTTGCCACCCTCGCGTGCTGGTCGTGGCCGAAGCGAACGCCCAGGTGCGGATCCTCGAGAGCTATGCCAGCCTCGGGCCTGGGGTTTGCTTGACCAATGCGGTTACGGAGCTGGTTGCGGAAGAGAATGCTTTTGTCGACCACTACAAGTTGCAGCGAGAAAGCCTGGAAGCATTTCATGTGGGTACGGTTCAGCTGCACATGGGCCGCAGCGCCAACGTTTCGACCCAGACGATCTCGCTCGGTGGCTCGCTCGTGCGGAACCATGTGAATGCAGTATTGGACGGCGAAGGCGGCGAGGCAACGCTCAACGGCTTCTATCTGGTCAACGGGCGGCAACATATTGACAACCACACCTGCATCGACCACGCCAAGCCACACTGCAGCAGCCATGAGCTGTACAAAGGGATTCTTGACGGCAAGGCGCATGGGGTGTTCAACGGCCGGATTATTGTGCGTCCCGACGCGCAGAAGACGGATTCGAAGCAGACGAACAAGAATCTGATCCTTTCCGAAGAGGCGCTCGTGAACACGAACCCTCAGCTGGAAATCTACGCCGATGACGTCAAGTGCACCCATGGCGCCACCATCGGGCAGTTGGATGCGGACTCCATATTCTATCTCCGGTCTCGGGGCATCGATTTGGATTCGGCCCGGCACCTGCTTACCTACGCCTTTGCTGGAGACTTCATTCACCGGCTGAAAATCGATCCCCTGCGAGCCGCTCTGGAAGCGAGCTTGTTTGCCCGGCTGGCTGAGGGTCGCGAAGACGTTTGAGGGATACCATGAAAGGCCTCTCTGAAGTGCTCGCACCAGAAACCCGCAAGACCCTGAGCTCCGCGGACGTTGCCAGAATCCGCGAAGACTTCCCAATTCTGAAGCAACAGGTGTGCGGCCGGCCGCTGGTTTATTTCGATAACGCTGCCACATCGCAAAAGCCGCGCCAGGTGATCGAGGCGATCAGCCGTTTCTATGCCGAAGACTACTCCAACATCCATCGCGCCGTGCACACGCTGAGCCAGCGGGCGACGCAGGCGTTCGAGGCCGTGCGGGTCAAAGTGCAGCGATTCGTTCACGCCGCCGAGGACCGCGAGATCGTCTTTGTTCGTGGAACGACCGAAGGCAACAATCTCGTGGCGCATGGCTACCTTCGGCCGCGGCTTCAAGCTGGAGACGAGATTCTGGTTTCGGGCATGGAGCACCATTCCAACATCGTGCCCTGGCAGATGCTCTGCGGGGAGAAGAACGCCCGTCTGCGGGTCATCCCTATTAGCGATGACGGCGAACTGATCCTGGAGGAATATGAGAGGCTGCTGAATCCAAGAACTCGGCTCGTTGCAGTCACGCAAGTATCGAATGCCCTCGGGACCATCAACCCAATTCGGCGCATGGTTGAGATCGCTCATCGCCAGCGAGTTCCCGTGCTGGTTGACGGCGCACAAGGTATTCCCCACTTGGCGGTCGACGTTCAGGCATTAGACTGCGACTTCTACACATTCTCGGGACACAAACTCTGTGGTCCCACTGGCATTGGTGCACTGTACGGGAAAGCGAACCTCTTGGAAGCCATGTCCCCCTTCCAGGGCGGCGGCGACATGATCGTCTCGGTGACGTTCGAAAAGACGACTTACAACAAGATCCCACACCGATTCGAAGCCGGCACACCTGATATTGCCGGCGTGATCGGATTGGGCGCCGCCATCGACTATTTGCAGTCGATTGGCATTGAAGCCATTAACGCCTATGAAGAAGAGTTATTGGCTTATGCGACGCAGGAAGTTGCGAGGATTCCGGGTGTGCGCATTCTGGGAACGGCTCAAGCGAAAGCCAGCGTTCTGTCGTTCACGGTGGATGGTGTGCATCCGCACGACATTGGAACGATCCTCGACCAGTTAGGGATTGCCATCCGAGCAGGCCACCACTGCGCGCAGCCAGTGATGGATCGATTCAACGTACCGGCAACGGCCCGAGCTTCTTTTGCCTTCTACAATACGAAGGAAGAGATCGATGCCCTCGTGCAGGGAATCCGCAGGGTGATGGAGGTTTTCGGCTGATGTCGGATTTACGGGACCTCTATCAGGAATTGATTCTCGACCATACGAAGCATCCAAGAAATTTCGGCGCGCTGGAGAACGCCAATTGCAGGGCTGACGGCCACAATCCGCTTTGCGGCGACAAGTTGACCGTCTTTTTGGACGTGTCGAACGGTGTGGTCAAGGACGCCCGCTTTCAAGGCTCCGGATGCGCGATCTCAACTGCCTCCGCTTCGATGATGACTGAGAGCATCAAAGGCAAGACGCGCGCGGAAGCCGAAACGCTGTTCGAGAGATTCCATCAGATGCTGACCTCTCCGCCGGATGTTGAAGTGCAAGACGCTGAGGAGCTCGGCAAGCTGGTGGTCTTCTCCGGGGTCAAAGAGTTTCCCGTTCGGGTGAAGTGTGCCACGCTGGCGTGGCATACCATGAACGCCGCGATGCGGCACGAGGCTGAGCCCGTATCGACCGAATAGCGATGCAGGGTATAGAATCCAGGTGTTCGCTCGGATTTCGGGGCGGGTGAGAACCGATAGTTTCTTTCGTTCGCACAAACTTGAAGAGGAGTATGAATATGGAATCCAGTGCCAAGCCTACGGAAAGCCAGACTCTGTCTCGAGACCTGCCGGCAGACGCGGGCTCGGGGTCGGCTGCTGCACCGGTTCCGTCAGTGGACCCTGAAGTGCTCCGCGAGCGAATCGTCGATGTGCTGCGCACGATCTACGACCCTGAGATCCCAGTGAACATCTACGAGATCGGCTTGATCTACTCAGTGGACGTCGATCCCGCCAACGCTGTCAACATCCGCATGACTCTCACATCGCCGGCTTGCCCAGCCGCTGGAATTCTGCCGGGGGAGGTCGAGGACAAGGCTCGCCGTGTCAAGGGAGTCAGCGACGTGAAGGTCGACCTCGTGTGGGATCCCATGTGGAGTCCTTCCCGGATGTCGGAAACCGCCAAGCTTCAACTCGGCATGCTATAGCGCCAAGCCGGTTCGCCTGCGCTTTCAGACCGGCAAGGCGTCCTTCGATGCTTGTCCGCTCCAAACTGCTGTTCACTTTCGCCGTCCTGCTGGTTTTGCTCGGCGCCGCTGCGGCGTTTTTCCGGCTGAAACGCGACGCCGATCGCACGCTAACCGCCGCCCGCCAAACCGTCATCGACCGGCATTCGGTCAGCCTCAAATCAAGAACGATTATTCCGCAAGGCAAAACAGGGTATCGTCTGTTTCCAGCGGCCTTGCGCGCCACAGACGGTATCTGGTTCCGGGACCATCTCTTTGTGACCTCGAATCTGGGCCTGCTCCAGTTCGACGCAGCCGGGCGGGAGGTGAAGCGCTACACTAGTGTCGACGGTCTCCCCGGCCACGAGCTGACCGCGCTCGCAAAGACCGCTGAAGCTCTCTGGGTTGGCGCTGGCTCCCAGGGTTTGCTCAAGTTTACGGGAACTCAATTCGAGTTGTTTTACGCGGAGAACGCCAGTGATTTCGAGGTCACCGCACTGCTCGCAATGCCTTCCGGAGAACTTTGGGTCGGAACGAAGCAACGCGGTTTGGTGGTTTTTCAGAATGATCGCGCCGTGGAGTTCGTGCCCGCGATCGGGTCACGATTTGTCACAGCGCTTGAAGGCGGCCACCAGCAAGCAGTCATTGGGACTTTCGATGAAAGCGCCTGGATCTATCGACAGGGGCTGGTCTCTCACTTCAAGAAAGACTCCGGGGAGCAAGGCAGCCTGCTGGACAATCAAGTGACCTCGGCGGCCTGCAGCGACGAGACGGTCTATGTCGGCACACCCTTGGGCGCCACCGAGATTCGCAATGGCAGGACGGTGAGAAACTTTGCCGAAGGGCTGGCCATCCGCGCGATTGCCCCAGCTCCTAGACCCGTCGCGGTTACGGACCAAGGAATCGTCACGCTTTCTGCGCCTCAACCGAGCTCTGCTCGGGCGCTTGCTTCAGGGCCGAACCCCGGACGATTCGGTCAGAGCGGTGTCGCTCCAGCCGGCATCAACCGCTTGCTCCCTTTGTCCGACGGCTGGCTGGCGCTCACTGACAGCGGCCTCTACACGACGGACTCGCTGGAGCGCAACGCATGGGAGCGATTTGTCAGTCGCTCGTCTGACAGAAGCCTCGCATCTTCGGGCCGGGCGGGGCTGTGGGAGCTTTCCGACATCAACGTCTCAGCCATCGCGTTCGACCCCGACCAGAACCTTTGGGTAGGTTATTTCGATCGTGGGCTGGATGTCTTCGATCCGGGTGGCCGGCTCCTGGTGCACCATGAAGACGACCGGCTGTTCTGCGTCAATCACCTGCTGGTTCTCGGCGACGGACAAATGGCCGTCTCAACGGCCAACGGCCTGGCAATCTGCGATGCAACCAGGCTCCGCCACTTCATCACGGAAAAAGAAGGGCTCATTCACAAGGCTGTGGTCATGACGCTGGATCTGGGGGAAGACGATGGCCGGTGGCTCGCGGCAACTGCCGAAGGGGTGAGCTTCTTCGAAGGGAACCGGGCAACCCAGAATCTGTTCGCTCTCCACGGTCTCGCCAGCAACCGCGTGTACTGTGCTAGCAAGCTAGGGAACCGCGTCTATATCGGAACCCTCGGTGGCATCAGCGTTCTTCAGGACGGACGTCTGACCTCTAGCTGGAACACGGCGAATTCCGGATTGGCAGCCAACTGGGTCAACGCGATGGCAGTTCTTGGACGAAGGCTCTTCATTGGCACCTATGGCGGCGGCATTCAGAGCGTAGAAGCCGATGGACAATGGACCGATTATGCCGAAGCGATCGGCCGGTTCGAAGTGAATCCGAACGCAATGGCCGTCGACGGCGAGCGCCTGTATGTTGGCACACTCGACCGAGGCATTCATGTCTACGATGAGCGCCAGAATCGGTGGCAGCTTCTGCGAGACGGATTGCCGTCGCAGAATGTGACCGCCTTTGCACTCGCCGCCGACCGCGTGTTGGTTGGAACGAGCCGGGGTCTCGTCGAAATCCGCAAAGACGTGTTTTGATCTCAGCTCCAGAAAGGCTGCCTCGCCCCTGATACCGCGCAAGTCAAGCGCTTGTGGTCAAAGCGCGTCGAACCGGCCAGGCTGCCACTGTCGATGCACGTGGAAAACGGATAGAATCGAACACCAGCCTCGCCTGAGATCAGGATATGAGAACCCCGCTTCTATTGTTCCTGTGCATTTGCTCTCTGCTCGCCCCACAAGCCTGGGGTGATGCCGGTGTCTTGATTCCTTCTCCGGGTAACGACAAGCCCGATCCGACGAAGCTCTCGCTCGCCGACATGCACGTGTCGATCGTGATCGACAACCAGAATGCGAGTGTCAGCCTTCGGCAAATTTTCGCCAGCCACATGAGCTCCGTTCTCGAGGGCCAGTATCTGTTTGCGATCAATCCGGAAGCGCTGATCTCCGACTTCGCGGTTTGGGATGGTCCCGTCCGCATTCCAGGCGTGATCTTGGAACGCAAGCGGGCGGAGGAGATTTACGATGCTCTGCGGTTGCAAGCGATCGATCCGGGTTTGCTGCAACAGGCCGAGCAGGGAGAAGAAGGAGGCAGCCGTGTGTCGTTCTTCTCCGCCCGAATAACTCCCATTCCACCGTATGGCACGAAGCGATTGGAACTGGCATACAGCGAGCGGTTGCGTCTTGAGCAGCTGCAGAGCTACTTTTACTTCCCGCTAAAGCCGAGGCAATTTCAAGAACAGGCAGCGGGGCGATTGCGCGTCGACCTCACGCTGCGGCACGTGTTGCCTCTAAGCAACTTCAAGCAGACCAGTGCCCAATACCCGCTGACCATCGACCGCCAGACAACCACGGAGATTCGGGCACACTATGAAGGCAGTAACGTCACCCTCTCGGACGATTTCGCTCTGACCTATGAGCTGAAGTCTCCAAGCAACCTTTCGGTCCTGTTCTACCGGTCGAAAGAAGACCGCTATTTGAAATCAGGACTGCCGGTGACGGCTTTCGAGAGGCCCGGCCGAAGCGATGCCGAAACTGAAGCGGGCTACTTCGAGGCAAGCGCTCTGTTCAACACAACGGCATCGGCGGCAGCGAAACGCCGGCCGTCGGAATTCGTCTTGCTGTTCGACACTTCGCTTTCCGTCCGATGGGACAAGCTGGAACGCCAGTTTGAAGCGCTGGAAAAGATCCTCTACCAATTGCACGCCGAAGACCGGTTTCAGCTGCTGCTCTTCAATTCGAAGGCCACTCTTTTCCGCCCAACTTCTGTTCCGGCCACACCCGAGAACGTTGCTGCCGCACTCGACTTCGTGAAGGGCAGCTTTCTGGCGGGTGGCACCGATCTCAAACAGGCGTTACAGACCGCGTTGGACAATTTCCAGCCGCAGCCTGGACTTACTGGCAGAGCGGTCCTCATTAGCGATGGCAATCCAACCTTTGGAACCGTTGAGACACAGAAGCTGGCGCGATGGTTCTCTTCAGCGACTGCAACGCCGGCAGGGCCCAAGATCAAGCTCTGCGCCTACGGCGCGGGGAACGGCTGTAACAAGGTCCTGCTGCGTGCGCTGGCGCAATCGAGCGGAGGGTTGTTCGAGTTCGTTGGAGAGACCGAGGCGGCAGAGTTCAAGCTGAACAACTTCGTCGCGCATCTGACCATCGACCCTTTGAGCGATCCCCAGCTTACGATCTCGAATTACCCAAACTTCTCCGAAGTCTATCGCACACCGGAAGGTCCGGTGTTCAACCAGAGTTCAGCTCAGTGGGTGGGAAAGTATCGCCAGCCGCTTCGGTCAGTGAATTTCACCGTGGCAGCTCGGCAACTGGCCGGGCCAATCGAGCTGAAGCGCACCGTCGATTTGCCCAGCGAAGCGGTCGAGCACCTTTTCATTCCCCGCAATTGGGCGAAGGCGCGAGTCGACTTTCTCCTTCGCAAGATCGAGATGGAAGGGGAAGACGCCGCAAGCATCGGCGAGATTGTCTCGCTATCGAAGAAATACAAGTTGGTTACCCCCTACACATCTTTTTTGGCAGCCCCGAGATCGCTTCTCCGTCCGCGGCTCATCAAGCCGGGCGATCCGGTGCTGCGCGTCCGTACGGACCCCGACATTCGAACTGTCACAGCGATATTCCCCTTTGGCCTTACCAAGCCATTGCGGTACCTGCCTCGCGAGCAGGTGTGGCAAACCCGGTTTCTGGCACCCAAGGAAATGGTGGATGGCCTCTACTACTGCCGGCTGATTCTACGCGACCGGGTTGGGAGAGCGTTTGAGGAGAGGAAGAGTTTCGTCATTGACAGCCGGGCTCCGGCCATTCAGGCGAGCGTTGACCGCTCGGCGTACCGGCCCGGTGACACGGTTGAGGTCAGAGTCAAAAGCGATAGCGACACTCGCCGTATTCGTTTGCGGCTGGCGAGTCTGGAACCCGCAGAAGCCCGTTGGGACGCGGGAGGAAAGGCTAGCATCGGGCGGATCGCCCTGCCAATGGAGATCGCGACCGGCGAGTATGCCCTGGAAGTTTTCGCGGAAGATTTCGCCCACAATGTTTCCAGCCGAAAACTAGCAATTGCTGTCGTTGGCCAGTGACTGAAGTCGACAAACGGGCAAGCCGGTCCTCTACCTTGTTCCCGCTACGCCGATCGTTTGCACCGCCAACGCCGGCGATTCCTGAAACACATCGAGGGGCGGAAACATCGCACGCCCCTCGCAACGCTGGCGGAAACAACCCACTCAGCGATTGGTTTCAGCAAGCTCCTTCACTTCAATCTTCTTCGGCAGCGTTGCCTTGGGCAGCGGAATCGCAACTTCCAGCACGCCGTTTTTGAAGCTTGCGCTCACAGCTTCGGAGTCGGTGCCCCGAGGCAAAGCCACCGCCTGCTCGAACTTCCCGTAGGAAAAGCTCTGCAAGTGCCAGTCGCCCTCCTTCACATCCGCGGGGGCTTTTCTTTCGACTTTGACCGTCAGGTGATTGTTGACGGTGGTGATGTCGATGTCCTTGGGATCAACGCCGGGAATCGCGAACCGGTAAACCAACTGGTTCTCTTTCGTGTAGGACTCGACGGCCGGCCCAAAGTCAAGTCTTGCCGGGCTTGCTGGCCAGGTCCAGCTGTGGCGAAACATGTTGTCGAACTCCTCCAAAACTTCATTGATCGGGTTTCTTCGTACCAGGGTAAGCATCTTTTTTCTCCTCGCAGTTCGTTAGTTTTGTAGGGCTCCTGACAACCCCTGCCTCAGCCGGGCTTAGAAATAAGATTCCGGTTCCACGTTGTCAAACCGGTCAACGAGCAAAACGCGAAGTTGCTCCTCAACAAGGCACCATTCTCACCTCAGAGTCACGTCAAAGTTGTGAGTCCTCGGCGGTCGGGCTGCCGAACAGCAAGAGCCGGATAAGCCAAATCGACAGCCGACGCGCAAGCAAGTCTCGACCTCGACTCGAGGGCCTACGACAGAACCCTGACGCTCGCCGACAAACCCCTTCTCAAACGATTTGACTTGAGATAAGAGAGCGGCATGTTTCTTGAAGTGGCCTTGCCCTTGCCGCTGCTCCAAACGTTTACCTACCGCTGCCCGCCAGCGGTCTTCCCTCAGGTGCATCCTGGGCAACGGGTCCTCGTCCCCTTTCGCAACCAGCGCCTGGCGGGTTTTGTCGTCAAGAGCAGCGAGACGCCTCCTCCCGGGCTGCCGGAGGAAATCGCTCTGAAAGAAGTCTTGGATCTCATTGACCCATCGAGTTTGATCTCGGCCGAGCTGCTGCAGCTTTCCGAGTGGGTGGCGGAATACTACTTCGCGTCCAGGGGAGAAGTGTTGCGCGCTTGCCTTCCGCCGAAGGCACACGTTGAGACCCGCATCGCTGTGGCCATCCGGCAGCCAGGTCTAGAGGCCCTCGGACTGGACGAAGAGACGGCCGATCTCCTTTTGAAGGAGCGCCAGATTCTCTGCATCTTGCGTGACCATCAGTCTCTGGACCTTGGCGACCTGGAGCGATACGCGGGCTTCGAAATTCGCGAAAAGAGCCTGCGGCGCCTCGTTTCCAACCAATATGTGCAAATTCACCACCAGCTCGCGAAGCCCGCCGTCACGGCGAGATTCCAGCGATGCGCCACCTTGCGGGACGGTGCTCTTGACGCAGCGTCGAAGCTTACCAGGCGCCAAGGCGATGTCATACGAATCCTGGAGGCCAGCCAGGGACCGGTGCCAGTAGCAGACTTGTTGGAAGCGCTGTCGATTTCCTCCTCGGTGTTGAACGGCCTGCACCGGCGAGGCCTGCTGGCTTTTTCTAATCAAGCAGTGCGCCGTGATCCGCTCAAGAACATCGCAGTCCCAACCAGCCTGAGCGGGCGTGCGCACACGTCAGAGCAGGTTCAAGCGCTCAAGGAACTGCGCTGCGCTTTGTCCAGCGGCTCCTTCGTTCCCGCCTTGTTACACGGAGTGACAGGCAGCGGCAAGACAGAGATTTATCTCTGTCTTATTGAAGAGTCGTTGCGGCTTGGCAGAACTGCACTCATGTTGATGCCGGAAATCGGGCTTACGCCGAGGGTTGCCGAAGAGTTCCGCCAACGCCTCGGAAGAGACATCGCGATTCTGCACAGCGGTCTGAGCGATGGAGAACGTTTCGACGAATGGTGGAGAATCAAGCGAGGCGAGGCACGGGTCGTCATTGGCACACGCTCCGCGCTCTTCGCCCCGGTCGAAAACCTGGGGCTGATTGTCGTCGACGAGGAACACGACGCATCGTACAAGCAACAGGAGAGCCCGCGTTATCACGCTCGCGACACGGCGCTGGTGAGAGGCAAGCTGGCCAAAGCTTTGGTGGTTTTGGGTTCGGCTACCCCTGCCATCGAGACGTTTCATAACGCCCGCTCGGGCAAGTATCGCTTTCTGCGTCTGGCGTCACGCGTACAATCGCGGCCTCTTCCGGAGGTGACGCTGGTAGACATGCGGGAGGAATTCAAAGCTGCCGGGAAACCGGCTGTCTTATCTGGCGTCCTGCAGTCTCAAGTCGCCCAGCGGCTGGAGCGGAAGGAACAGGTGCTGATTCTCCTGAACCGGCGCGGCTTTTCGGCCAGTGTGCTGTGCCGCAGTTGTGGGCAAAACATCCAGTGCCGTAACTGCAGCATCTCTCTGGCGTTTCACCGAGCCGCCAACCGCCTGGTTTGCCATTACTGCTCCTACGAGCAGCGAGTGCCCGAGGTGTGCCCTCGCTGTGGCAGCGAACATCTGTATTTTCAAGGCGAAGGCACGGAAAAAGTCGAGGCCCTGCTCCAGAAGTTCTTTCCGAACGCCGCCATCGCCCGCCTGGATCGCGACACAGTTCAGAGAAAGAACGCTCACGCAAGCATTTTGGGCAGTTTTCGCAAGGGCGAGATCGACATCCTCGCGGGCACGCAAATGATCGCCAAGGGCCACGACTTCCACAATGTCACCTTGGCAGCCGTTCTGTCCGCCGATACGTCGCTCTCATTCCCCGATTTTCGCAGTGCCGAGCGCACCTTTCACCTGTTGAGCCAGATGTCGGGGCGACCCGGCCGCGGCGACCGGCCGGGGCAGGTTTTGATTCAAACCTTTCATCCCGAACATTACTGCTTGAAGCTCGTCGCACAACACGACTACGAGGGATTCTTCGAAAAGGAGATTCGCTTTCGAAGAATGATGCACTATCCTCCATTCACGTGTCTGGCAAACCTGCTGGTTCGCGACCGGAACGTGGACAAGGCTGCCAAGCTCATCAGCCACATGGCGAAGATCGTTCAGAATGAAGCGACTGGACAGGTGAGACTGCTGGGTCCTGCCCTGTCTCCTCTGGCCAAGCTGAAGAACGAGCACCGTTTTCAGCTCCTGATCAAAGCAAAAACACGGCGGGAGCTTCGAGAGCTGCTCAAGCGGTCACTTGTGGTTGCTGAGAAAGAAGGGTTGGAGGCCAGCAAGATTCACATCGACATCGACCCACAGAACATCATGTGAACTGAGATCGGCAGCAAACGAAAGAAGGCGATCCGGAGACTCGCCTTCTTCTGAATCAATCTGTTAGTTCCCGTTGGAGCCTATCAAACCAAACAATCGAGCTGTCAGACCGATTGAAGATCCTTGCCTGGCTTGAAGCGAACTGCTTTCCCTGGAGGAATTGAGACTTCTTCTCCGGTCCGTGGATTCCTACCAATCCCCGTCTTGCGAGGCTTGATCGTGAAGACACCGAAGCCGCGGAGCTCAATGCGGTCATCCCTCTTGAGAGCCGCTTTCATGGCGTCGAAGACGGAGTCGACTGCCAGCTCCGCTTTTGTTCTGGGGATGCCTATGCGCTCGACGACCTGGTTGATGATATCTAGCTTGATCACGGTGAACCTTCCTTGCTCAGGCAGAAATGGTGCTAGTCTAGAGAATTAAGTTCAATGCTGTCAAGAGATCTATGGAAACTCAGGCTCACCGACTGGGAGAACGGCCGGTAGCGGCCACATCGGAGTTCTATTCGCTTCTTTAGATCCCTCACCCTGAACTAATCGACTCATCGGCATTGGGTTATGTTTGATTAGAGAAAATTCTTGCCCTATTCAGCTTGTCGGCTTCATTCGCGAGCCAGTCCGGAGAGTTCACCGCGCGACCCCTAACTTTGTCTTGACGGGCTGTTTAGCCCGGTGCTACTTTGCCCGCTCGCCGCTAAGAGATTCACTTCACAACAGATCAGTGACGCAGACGGGGTTCGGATCTGAGTTCGTTTTCAAGGAAGACCCACTATGTCTAAAGAACCAAAGAAATACCAGCCGTTCGTTCCCGAATCGATGGAGATGAGCGAGCTGACGCTGCGCGCTGTGCTGATCGGACTGGTGCTGACCGTGGTCCTGGGCGCCGCCAACGCTTACTTGGGATTGCGCGCGGGTATCACGATTGCAGCTACCTATCCCGCTGCAGTGATTGGCATGGCGGCTCTGCGAGCGTTCAAAGGATCGGTACTTGAGGAGAACATTTGCAGAACGGCCGGCTCGATTGGGGAGTCGGTCGCTGCGGGCGCCATCTTCACTCTGCCCGCTTTCGTCATTGCCAAAGCTTGGGGATCGTTTGGCGGCGAGGGTGCCTATTGGAAATCCACGGCGTTGATGCTCGTGGGCAGCATCGTCGGCGTGTTGTTCGTTTCACTGGTGCGCCGGGTGATGGTGGAAGATCCGGAGCTTCCTTTCCCCGAATCGGTTGCGGCGTCGGAGATTCACAAAGCCGGGGCGCGCGGCGCTCAGGCGGTGAAGTTCCTCTTCAACAACATTCTGGTCGGAGCGGTCATCTACATTGCCGGCCGGTTCAAGCTGTTCGCTCCGGACCATCAGTTTACCGGCATTGGCGTTGGCTCGCTAGGTCAAAGCCGTGTGCGCCTCAGCGCCGCCGACCCTGCTCAGGCAGCCGCTGCTGGTGGATTCACGTCGGTAGCCGCTCCCGATATCAGCCCGTCGCTGTTGGGAGTTGGATTCATCATTGGGCAAAGGCTAGCATCCCTGCAGTTTGCGGGTAGCGTTTTCGCTTGGGGTTTGATGGTTCCCTTGCTCGCGTTCTTCCTTGGACCTCAGCTGGCGCCGGCTTACACAACGAACGGTGCCACGAATTGGGATGGCATGGCTGCCGCCCTCTGGCGATTCATCGTGCGGCCGATCGCCGTTGGCGGGATGATTGTGGGCGCCGGCTACACCTTATTCCGAATGCGGAAGAGCCTGTCGATCGGCTTGGGCCGGGCTTTTGCCGAGCTGCGCAGTGCGCCCCCGGCACTGGAATCGCTGGGTCGCACGGAACGCTACATGAGCTCCAAGACCGTCTTGTCACTGATCGCGCTGATGTTTCTGCTGATGATTGTGCTGTACCAGTTGATCTCGGGCAACATTGCCGCAGCGCTGGTCGCCGCAGTGGTCATGATTGTGATCGGGTTTTTCTTTGCAACCGTTTCAGGCAGCCTGGTTGGCGTCATCGGATCTTCCAACAATCCCATCTCGGGGCTAACGCTTTCCACACTCATCATCGCCGCGCTGCTGATGGTGGCGCTTGGCTTCAGAGGTCCTACCGGTGTGGCGGTTGTGTTGGGTGTGGCCGCAGTAGTCTGCGTCTCTTCAGCGGTCGCCGGCGAGCTCTTGCAGGACTTCAAGGTAGGCTACATCCTGGGCGGAACGCCGCGCAACATCCAAATCGTCGAACTGATCGCCGTGGTTATCGCCAGCGCCGTGATGTACTTCCCGCTCTGGCTGCTGCACGAAGGCGACTTGCGGCAAGGGGGCATCGGTTTCGGCGGCAAAGCCTTGCCGGCGCCGCAAGCCGGTTTGATGGCCATGTTGGCCGATGGTATCGTCGGCGGTGACATGGCTTGGCCTTTGGTCGTCGCGGGCATGTTCCTCGGAATGACGATGATCATGGTGCAGGTCAGAAGCCCCATGCTGTTTGCGGTAGGTATGTACTTGCCTTTCGGAACGACCTTCACAATCTTCCTGGGTGGTGTCGTGCGCTGGATCGCCGAAGGAGTGGCTCAAAGGCGTGGGTACAACGAGGCCCAGTTGACTCGTGTGGAAAATGCCGGAATCCTGGCAGCATCCGGTCTGATCGCCGGGGAAGCCCTGGTGGGGCTTCTATGGTCCGCCATGCAGTTCTTGCCTCAGGGTTCGATTCCCGATTTCGGCAGTGATTCGTACCTGCTAGGCCTGCTGGTGCTTGGGGGTATGGCACTGCTACTCGTACGGACTCCTCTAAGCAACGCGGGGTCGCCAGACGAGCCCGCACCACCGCAGGCTTTGGTGTAACAGGCAGCCTCGTTCTGGTCTAAAATCTTCAGGGAAGGCTCGACAGGCTGCTGCCGGCCCGGAGCGAACTTGATCCGTTGCGAAGCGGGAGCAGCAGAAGAACCATTTCCTCAGCACTGCGGATATCGGGGTGGAGCCGTGGCTTGGTTCTGCCGCGAAAGCCAGGCTCCGATGAGAAATGGTGCTGCTGACAGCGCGGTACTCTCCGAAGATTGCTCCAGAGAGTCGTCGAGCTGCACTACAGACCCATGATGCTGAAGAAGAGTCCTTTGATGCGTCCACCGGTCCTGTTCGCTTTGGGGGCGGTCGCAATCATTCTGCTCGTCTATCGATTCGGCAACTTTCGCGAGGAGCGGCTCGTGCAGAAGTTCTTAGACGAACTGAAGGCGGGCCAGTTCCAGCAGGCGTATCAAACCTGGGGGCCCACCCAGGGTTACTCCTTCAAGGATTTCATGGCAGACTGGGGCGGCAACGGTTACTACGGCAAGATTGGTGGCAGCCGGATTGTGAAATCCAAAACGGAAGGCACTGGCGTTGTTGTCTTGGTTGAGTTCGACCACCTCAAGCGCCCTGTTGCCCTCTGGGTCGAAAGGCGGGCCAGAACGCTCGCGTTCTCTCCAATCGAAACGCTGCCCTAGCCCAGGCCTTGCCCCAACCCCAGGCGGATGCGTCATTCCAGTGCGAACCGGCGTTGCGCCCAGCGCCAGACTTCATTCATCCAGAGCCCATGAATTCCAGTCCTTCTCGGAGAAGCTTTCTCAGGCTGGCCGCCGGTGCACCGGTGCTGGCGTTCGCCGAGAAGCCTGCCGGCCCTCCTGCCGCGAACCCTCCGAAGCCTGTAAATCCGGTAGTCTGCCTGTTCTCGAAGCATCTAGGCTGGATCGGAGAATATCCCTGGATGAATATCACGCTTGCTCCGGCGCTACAGTCAGGTGCTTGTAAGTGATCGTGGTGGTGTTGAGACAGGCCTTGGTGAGTCGCTCAAACAAGTTGGTTTCCATCGTTCGGCGGTTCAGCCGATAGG
>VFZK01000041.1 GCA_016871215.1 Acidimicrobiia bacterium
AGAGAAGCTGGGGACCTGGGGAAGCTGGAAGCAACTCCCGACGGAGAAGGGGCAAGCTGTCCATGAAAGATTCCTTGGCCAGCCGCCGAGGTTGAAGTTTGTTCTTGACATGCCCTTTCATAGAGCCCAGGCGCTGCGTCAACCCGAGCGAATCGAGTGCCACGCGCGCGATGCCAGGGTTGTAATCGAGTGCTTCCGACCACCACGAGTCGGGCTGAGGAAGATCTCTGCAGGCGTCCAACGCGAAAGCGGGAGGGCAGGTTCTAGGGATTCACAACATTCTGTGGTTTGCCAGCCAGAAACGCCTTCGCATTCTCGACCGCCAAACCCATGAGACGGGCGCGCGCTTCCTTCGTCGCCCAAGAGATGTGTGGCGTCACCAGACAGTTCTTGGCTCTCAGCAGCGGATTCGTAGACGGAGGTGGTTCTACCGACAGGACGTCGACACCCGCCCCCGCGATCCTGCCTGCATTGAGGGCATCTGCCAGGTCTTGGTCCACAATCAGCGGCCCACGCGAGTTGTTCAACAGAAACGCGGTCGGCTTCATCAACGCCAGGCGCTGCGCGTTCATCAAGCCTTGCGTTTCGGGAAAGAGCGGGCAGTGCAAGCTGACGACGTCTGCGGTGCGCAACAACTCTTCCAAACCAACCCAACTGAAGCCCGCGTAAGCCGGAGGGTTGGTCTGGACGCTGTCATGCGCGATAACCCGCATCCCCATGGCGTCTGCAATCCTACCCACTTCCCGGCCAATCCGGCCGAAACCGACGATGCCCATCGTTTTCCCGGCCAGTTCCATTAGCGGCGTCCTCCAGAAACACCAGTCTTTGTTGCTGCTCCATTCGCCAGCCCGCACGGCATCGCTGTGCAACTTCACGTTGTGGCAAAGCTCCAACAACAGTGCAAAAGCAAACTGCGCCACCGAAGCAGTACCATAGGTGGGAATGTTGGAAACCGGGATACCCAGTTCTTTGGCCGCCTTCACATCGACGATGTTGTAGCCGGTTGCCAATACGCCGATGTAGCGAAGGCCTTTGAGTTGCTTGAGCGTCTCAGCGCTCAAGGGCGTTTTGTTTGTCAACACCAAGTCTGCGCCCTGCGCCCGCTCCAGGATCAACGAAGCGTCGGTCCGGCCGTATACCTGCAGACTCCCCAATTCCTCCAACCCTCGCCAAGTCAGGTCCCCAGGATTCAACGTGTAACCATCGAGAACGACGATCTTCATAGCTAGGCTTCTCCGTGATTGTTTGTGCTGGCCCGTGGCGACGGTGCCAACAATAGAATAACGACCGCCACCCCCGAGTACGGGACGTCGGGGGAATTTGAGACAACCGGCCTTCAACCTGGACTGTCGATGAATCGCGAAACAGGCTGTTTCACTTGGCTAGATTGGACGAGGCCACCTTCTGCGCCTCCTTCCATCCAGCGCTTTCGACAGTCAGGCTCCGCGGCAGCCGGGAAAATCCCATGACGCCGGCTAGCAAACAGCAGGATTCCGGCGATGTCTGAGGGCTCTCTCCCTACAGAAACCCGCTGGGCGCGATGGGTGAACCCTCGCAAGAACCCGCCTCGAACTCGGCAACCCAAATCTAGGACCATCGGCCTCGCATCCACGACGTCCAACTCGACCAGAGGCTTCCGTTGGTCTGGGCCTTAGCCCAGCGATGAGGCTGCGTGCGATACCCGTAGAGAACCAGTCCTATAACTGTCGAGTACGCTGGGGTGCTCAACGCACCGCCCATTTTGGCAACTCCAGCCGGGATGCCCTGGCGAACAGGCAAGTCGAAGATCTGCTCGGCAACCTCGAAAAGGCCGTCAAGAAGAACCGTGCCGCCTGTGAGAACGACACCGCCGCCGATCGTTTTTTCCAAACCGGCCTGCTTGATGTCTTCCTTGACGAGGCTCACAATCTCTTCCACGCGGGGTTGGATGATCTCGCAGAGAATTTTCTTGCTAATGGACTTTGGCTGGCGTCCGCCAACGCTAGGCACGTCGAACGACACATCGTCTTCGATGAGGGTCGAGCAGGCGCAGCCAAACTGGCGTTTGATCTTTTCGGCCTCGGGAATGGTGGTGCGCAGTCCGACCGCGATATCGTTTGTGATCTGGTCCCCGCCCAGAGGGAGAATAGAAGTGTGGCGGATGGCGCCTTGCGTATAAACGGCCAAGTCCGTTGTGCCACCGCCGATGTCAACACACGCTACGCCCAATTCTTTATCGTCTGAAGTCAGCGTGCTCTCGGCCGCAGCCAGCTGCTGCAGCACAGTGTCGGCGACGATGATGCCGCTGCGGTTGACGGCTGTGACAATGTTCTGCGCGGCCGTCGTTGAACTGGTGACGATGTGGCAGTTGACCTCCAGCCTCGTACCCAACAGTCCGAGCGGGTCGCCGATGCCATCCTGGCCATCGACGACGAACTCTTGTGGCAAGACATGCACGATCTCGCGGTCGGTCGGGAGCGACACCGCTTTGGCCGTCTCGATCACTCGGCGAATGTCTTCTTTGCCAATCTCACGGTTGTGTCCGTTGACTGCGACTGCGCCGCGGCTGTTGAAACTCCTGACGTGCACACCCGACAACCCCACGAACACTGACTCGACGGAGGTGCCTGCTCCCTTTTCCGCGTCTTCAACCGCTTTCTTGATGGAGCTGACCGCAGCGTCGAGGTTGACAACGACTCCTTTTCGCAAACCCTTCGACTCTGCAGAGCCCATTCCCAGGACTTCCAGGTGCCGATCGTCGTTCAGTTCACAGATGATTGCGCATGTCTTCGTCGTACCGACATCGAGCCCGACCACATACTTGTTCTTCTTAGCCAACTTCCCCTCCGGACAACCCCGGTCAAGCAGGCCGGATTATAGCTGAAGGCTTTCTCGCGTGTCACTGGCGTTCCCGAAGACGACGAAGGCACTGCTACGGGACTCAACGGCCCGAAGGACTCCTCGGTTCCAGACTGTGTTATCACCTGTTGCACTCGCCATTGCTGGAAGTCCCGTCAAAGTCTCGCAAGTCCTTGAGTCGAGATCGATCCCTTGCCGACACGCAGGCTACTGATTTCGGCTCACGCGGCTGTTCGACCATCAGGCAGGGCTCACGACTTTGACAGGATCCTGCCGCCGTTGCTGCGATCTCGACTATTTCCCGGAGCTGGTCGCCGTCCTCTCGTTCGCCGCATTCACGACGACCTGATTCTCGAACCGGAGGTCGACCGACTCCAACAAGCGATACTTTTCCTTGATCTCTCGGCTCATCGCCAGATAGCGCCGAAATTTCTCTTGAAAACGATCGGCCCCGAGGTGAACCAGCACCGTGTCGTCATTCAAAACGATGGAGAGACTTCCCGCATCTTGCAGATGGACTTCGGACAGGTCGCGGCTCAATCCAGCCCCATTCACGTCCAGTTCGCGAATCAAACGCCGGTATAAGTCGATTCGCTTTCGATTGCGTGCCAACAACTCCGGGTCGAACCCGGACTCGAGGCCCATCAGCACTGGGAAGTCGAACCCGGGATGCCCGTCGCCCTTGGACTCCAAGAAGATTCCGTCTTCGTCCACAAGCTGTGTGGAGCCTTCGGTTCTGACAAACGCGATCGGCACTCGCTCGGCGACCTCAATGGCCAGCCTGTCGGGCCAGACCCGGCGCACCGTGGCCGTCTTGACCCAGGGCAAGAGCTCCACCGACTTGCGCAAGGCGTCCAGATCGAGCGCAAAGAGATTCCGGTTCTGTTCCTCGAGCTCGTTCAACTTCGTCAACACCTGGTTTTCGCTCAGGTGGCGCAGACCCTGAATTTCCTTGACCCCGATGCTGAACTTGGGCGCGTGTAGGAGGTGGCTTCGAAAGTTCGCTACGACAATCAGCGCCGCCAAAGACGCCAGCACGCCTGCCACAACCTTGCAGGCCAGCCAGACGATCTGGCGCGGGCTTCGCTTCTTCAGTTCGACGGTCCGCTGCTGCCCGAGTACCGGCCTGGCGCGGGCTGAGGCGTAGGTTGGAAAGTTCCTGTCCATTGTTTCCGGTTGGACCCGTTGGAATCCTTTTTAGAATCTCTGCCGTCGTTGGCTTCTAACGGCCCGTCCGTGTTTCCGATTGACCCAGCTTCTCCAGCAGTTCCTCTCCTACCTTCCAAACGTTTCCGGCGCCCATTGTAATTACCATGTCGCCGGCCTTCAATTTGGTTTCCAGCATTACAGCGATATCGGCGAGGTTACCCACATGACGCGCATTCTTGTGGCCGTGGGTTTTGATGGCTTCGACCAGGCGCTCGGAATTGACGCCTTCGATCGGTTCTTCGCCCGCCGGGTAAATATCAGAAACAATCAGCGCGTCGGCCTGGTAGAAGGCGCGCGCAAACTCCTCGAAGCAGTACTGCGTGCGGGAATAACGATGTGGCTGAAAAACCACCACCAGGCGGCGATCTCCGGATTGGCGCGCGGCATCGAGCGTCGCTCTGACCTCGGTTGGGTGATGGCCATAGTCGTCGACGACCGTGATACCGCGAGCCTGTCCCTTGACCTGAAAGCGGCGGTCAGCGCCGCGAAAACTCTCCAGGGCAGTCTGCATCGTGCGAGCCGGGATGCCCAAATCGAGTCCCACGGCGATCGCGGCGGTGGCATTCAAGACATTATGCCGGCCCGGAATATTGAGTTGAAATTCGCCCAACGGCTCTCCACGATGCCGCACCTGAAATCGCGATTGAAACCCCTGAAACAGGGGATTGACGATGCTCAGATCCGCCTGTCCGCTAAATCCATAGCTAACGATGCGCCTCTTGATGCGCGGAATGAGGGACTGCAGGTTCGGCTCGTCGAGGCAGAGAATGACAGCGCCATAGAAGGGCACCATGTTGACAAACCGCAGGAACGTCTCCTTCAGATCATCCAAACCTGCATAACTCTCCATGTGGTCTTCGTCGATGTTGGTGACCACCGCCAGGGTTGGCGAGAGCATGAGAAACGACCGGTCACTTTCGTCGGCTTCAACCACCATGAAATCGCCCGTCCCCAGGCGCGCGTTGCTGCCTAGGGCGTTGAGGCGGCCGCCGACCACCACGGTTGGGTCCATGCCCGCTTCCTGCAACACTACCGCCACCATGGAGGTGGTCGTGGTCTTTCCATGCGTGCCAGCCACGGTGATGCCGTACTTCAAGCGCATTAGTTCCGCCAGCATTTCGGCTCTCGGGATAATCGGGATCTGGCGGCGCTGCGCCTCGATCACCTCCGGATTGTCGGGCCGCACCGCCGACGAGATCACCACAACGTCCACGGCCTCGAGATGCTCGCTGCCGTGGCCCTCGAACACGCGCGCCCCCAAAGCGGCTAGCCGTTCGGTCACCGGCGACAGCTTGAGATCTGAGCCACTCACGGCGTAGCCCTGATTCAGCAAGACTTCGGCAATGCCGCTCATGCCGATGCCACCGATGCCGACGAAGTGAATATTCTGGATCTTCTTGAACATGGGCCGTTAACGTTGCACGCAGGCGCGGATGACCTGAATCCATCGAACCCAAACCAAACCGTGAAGCTCAAGGGGCCGCTAGATTTCCGATTCTACCAATTCCAGCCCCTGATCCTGAGATCAATGCAGAGGCCCGGGCTTTCGGCTCAGTTCCTCCAGCAGGTCGACAATGCGTTCTGTCGCGTCGGGTCTGCCGAGCGCTCGACTGTTCTTCCCCATTTCCTGCAGTGCATCCCGGTGCTCGAAATAGTAACGAATGCGCTCGGCAAGAATCGAACCGTTTAGTTCTCTCTGCAGAACGACCTCTGCAGCGCCTGCCCGCGCCAGCGCCTCGGCATTCTTGCGCTGGTGGTCGTCGGCAGCCTGCGGAAACGGAACCAGGATCGCTGCCTTCCCTGCCACCGTAATTTCGGCGAGCGTGGTCGCACCAGACCGGCAAACCAGCAAATCGGCAGAAGCAAACTGCTGGGGAATATCATGAAAAAACGGGCGGACATCAGCGTGTAACGACATGGCTGCATAGGCTTCTTTGATCCTTGGATAGTCGCGCTCTCCGGTTTGGTGAATGACCTTCAAGCTTGGGAACTGCGATTTCAGAATCGAAAGAGCCTCCAACACAGAATGATTGATGGGCTGAGCACCCTGGCTGCCGCCGAACACCAACAGCGTGAAAGGCTCGCTCCCCGCGCGGTCCGGCACGCGAGCGAACTCGGCCCGCACTGGGTTTCCAGTCAAGATGGCCTTGCTTCCAAAATAGCGCTCTCCTTCTCGAAATGCCGTTGCAACCTTGCTTGCCACTCGCGCGAGCAACCGGTTGGTCAAGCCAGGCAGGGCATTCTGTTCCTGGAGCATCGCAGGAATCCTCATGGCAGCAGCCATCAGCACCGGCGGACCCGAGGGATAGCCCCCCACCCCGACAACAACAGACGGCTGAAATCGCCGCAGAATCCTCCCGGCTTCGAACAGACTCTTAGGAATCTTAAGCAAGCTCTTCACTTGCGCGAGAAGTCCGCTGCCCTTCAGCCCTGAAACAGTAATCGTCTCCAGCCGAAAGCCTTCGGCTGGCACAATCCTCATTTCTAAACCCCGCACCGTACCAACGAACAGAATCTCAGCCGCCGGGTGTCGCCGGCGGATCTCACGGGCCATGGCTATACCGGGGTAGATGTGACCCCCAGTTCCACCGCCAGCGATGAGAACACGAAAGGACGCTGCAGTCTGTGGTTGGCCCATCGTTCAATGGCCGGTTCCCATAAGTCATCCCTCGTTCTAGCCGTTGCCCACACGCCAGAGAAAACAGGTTGCGGCGAGATCAAGGAGAAAGGGCTCAGGCGTCGCTGCCGTGCTGCGAGATGTTTAAGAGCACGCCGACGCCGAGCAGGCTCGTGAGAAGTGAGGAGCCTCCGGAGCTGATGAAGGGCAGTGGAATACCCTTGGTCGGCAGAAGGCTCGTAACGACGCTCATGTTGATGAACGCCTGGCAGACGATCATCATGGTCAAACCCACTCCCAGATAACGGCCAAAGGGGTCCGACATGCGCAACGACAACCACATTCCCCGCCCAAGAAAAACCGAGAAGAGAAGCAAGAGGCTCAGGGTTCCGGCCAGACCGCCCTCTTCGCCGATCACCGAGAAGATGAAATCGGTGTGCGGCTCTGGCAGATAGAACAGCTTCTGCTTCCCTTCCATCAGGCCGAGGCCGAACAGCCCTCCTGACCCGAAAGCAATCAGCGACTGCGTAATCTGGAATCCCGCGCCTAACGGGTCTTTCCAGGGATCTAGAAACACCAGCACGCGTTTCAACCGATACGGGAAGAAGTAGACCAAAGCGAATAGCACCGGAACCGCTGACAAGATTAATCCCAACGCATACTTGTATCTCACCCCAGCCACGAAGAGTACCATAAACGCCACAATCCCAATGCTCACTGCCGTGCCCAAATCCGGCTCGGTCACGATAAGCCCGATAAACGGCAAGACGACCACCAGGCACGGCAGCAACGTGTGGCGCCAATCGTCGATTTGTCCCATGCGCTTCTCCAGGAAGCAAGCCAGGTAAACCACGATAAACAGCTTGCTCAGCTCCGAGGGTTGGAAAGACAAGAACCCGAGGCGAATCCATCGGTGGGTGTTGTGGTTCTTGTCGAGAAAGAACACGGCAACAAGCAGGACGGCGCAAACAAACAGCCCCGTGTAGATCAGCGAGGGCCGGCGATAGCGGCGGTAGTCCACGTGCATGAGCGTGGCCATCCCTGCGAGTCCTAGCAAGGCCCACAAACCTTGCCGAACGAGAAAATAGAGAGGGCTGTGGAACTTATCGTTCGCCAGGACCGCCGAGGCACTGAAGACCATGATGACGCCGATGAGGACCAACGCCACGGTGACCCCAAACAAGCACTTGTCTGCACTCAGCTTCCGAGCCATGCTAACCTCCCCGATTAGGCGGCTTCACGTTCTCCCCGTCACCTGTAACCTCGCTACCGCTGCCTTGAATTCCCTGCCCCGGTGTTCATAGTTTTGGAACATATCGAAGCTCGCGCAGGCGGGCGCCAGCAACACTGTGTCACCCGATGCTGCTTCCTGAAAAGCCAACCGGACCGCATCACCTATGCTTTCAGCCTGGGTCAGCGGAACGGCTCCTTCAAGTTGCGCTCGGATCTTGCCGCTCGCTTCTCCCAACAGGATAACGCTCTTGGCGCGCTGTTGGAGCGGTTGGACAAGTGCTTTGAAATCTCCACCCTTGTCCCTGCCGCCTAGAATCACGACGACACCCGATTCGAAAGCTTCAAGCGCCTTAAGGGTGGCATCGACGTTAGTGGCCTTCGAGTCGTTGAAGAACCAGACTCCATCGACCTCGGCGACCGGTTCCAGGCGGTGCTCAACGGCCTTGAAGTTGCGAACACCCTCGGCGATGACATCCGGCGAAACGCCGGCCAGGCGTGCCGCTGCGATGGCAGCCGCCACGTTCTCGAGGTTGTGACTTCCTTTCAAAGGGACTTCGCTGCAGGCCATCACCCGTTCGGAAGGTCCATCGGACTGGGAAAAGAGCTGTCCGCTCCTCGCGTAGACGCCGCGCTGGACGGGGTGGCTTCGACTGAACCAGAAGACAGCCGATCGGGCGGTAGCAGCTGCGTTCTGTAGATTAGGATCTTCATGATTGAGCACGACGAAGTCCGTGCTGGCTTGATTCCTGAAGATGTTGAGCTTCGCTTGTACGTAGGCGTCGAAGGACACATAGCGATCCATGTGGTCAGGCGTGATGTTCAAGATCACGGCGATGCTCGGACGAAAGGTCAGCGTGGCTTCCAGCTGAAAACTACTCAGCTCTACGACGGTCCAGCTGTTCTCCGTAGAAGACTCCACGAGGGAAACCAGCGGTCTGCCAATATTGCCGCCGACCTGCACGGAGCGCCCTGCCGTGCGCAAGATGTCGCCTATCAGAGTCGTGGTGGTCGTCTTACCGTTGGTGCCCGTAACGGCGACGGTCTTTCCTTTGAGATACCACGATGCCAATTCGATTTCACTGATGACCGGTCTGCCCTCCCGAGCAGCGCCCTGCAAGACTGGAAGGCTCAGCGGCACGCCAGGACTCACCACGATGAGTTCTGCCGAATCGAACAGCTCCCGGGAATGGCCTCCCGTTTCATAACGGATGCCGCGTTCGGCGAGAAGGCGGACCTCAGCTTCCAAGGCGCTGGCGGGCCGGTTATCCGAAACGGCGGTCTGCGCCCCGTTCTTCCAAAGAAATTCCGCAACGGCGAGGCCACTGCGGGCCAAGCCCACGACGAGGATCGTTCTGCCTGCGAGAAGTGCCACCATGTCTACCGCAACTTCAACATGGTCAAGCTGAACAACGCAAAAATCAGCGACATGATCCAGAAGCGCACAACAACTTTGGTTTCGTTCCACCCCAGCAGCTCGAAGTGGTGGTGCAGCGGTGCCATCTTAAAAACCCTCTTCCCACGCAGCTTGAACGAAGCGACCTGAATCATCACGGAGAGGCCCTCCACGACGAAGACGCCGCCAATAGCAACCAGCAAGATCTCCTGTTTGATGACAACGGCAGTGGTTCCGAGCGCACCGCCGAGCGCCAGCGACCCCACATCGCCCATGAACACTTCTGCGGGATGGCAGTTGTACCAGAGGAAGCCGAGAGCGGCTCCCGCCAGCGCTCCGCAGAAGATGGTCGCTTCCGAGACTTGAGGCAAGTGCTGGATGTCCAGGTAGCTGGCAAACCGCCCGTGACCGGTGAGGTACGTCAACACGGTCAGTGCTCCGCTCGCGATCACGACGCAACCGATCGCCAACCCGTCAAGGCCATCGGTCAGATTCACAGTATTCGACGATCCGACCATGACGATCGAAATAAAGAGGAGGAACGGGAGGAAGGCAACCAGATACAAATCAGGGGAACCGAGCAGCCCCTCGATCACCAGGCTCGGAGTGAAGTTCTTAAAGAAAGGGAAAATCAGATTGGTTTTGTACTGGCCGGCCGCACTTAGCCAAACCAACGCCAGGCCAATACCGAAACTCAGGCTAAACTGCAGCACCAGCTTCATCCGACCGGTCAAGCCAAGACTTCGTCGTCTGACAATCTTGATGTAGTCGTCGGCGAACCCAATGGCGCCGAATCCCACAATGGAAACCAGCAAAATCCAGGTATAGGCGTTCGTCAGGTCGGCCCACAGGAAGGTCGGGAGCACGGTGCTGATCACGATGAGAATGCCACCCATGGTTGGTGTCCCAGCTTTCGCTTGATGGTGCAACGGTCCTTCTTCTCGAATCTGCTGGCCAATCTGAAAAAGCCGGAGCCGCTGGATGAGCCACGGACCCATGATCAGCCCAAGCGCCAGCGCGGTCAGACTCGCGCAGGCAGTGCGGAACGTGTTGTACTGAAATACGTTCAGTACCGAGTAACTGGGATGGCTGCGGTATAGCCATTCAAAGAGCAAATGGTAGAGCATTACGCCTCGCTCACGGCAGCCCGTTTCGAAGCTGCTCGATCAAGCTGCGGACTAGTTATCTCGATCTCCGGTGGTTTGCCTGCGTGCCTCAGCCGGCCTTCAACGCATGATCCCGTCGCAGAATTTCGATAACCTTTTCGGTCCGGACTCCTCGCGATCCCTTGACCACAACGAGGTCGCCTTTCCTCACTTCCTTGCTAAGCCACTCTCCAGCCGCCGAGGAATCCGGGAAGAAGGGCGTATCGGTAGCCGAGCGGCCATGCTCCCGGGCTGCCCTGGTGATGTGTTCAGCCAGACCTCGCACGCCCACGATGCGGTCGATTCTGGCCCCTGCCGCCAGTTTGCCGCAGTCTCGATGGAACTGTTCTGCCTCCGGGCCCAGCTCAAGCATCTCGCCCGCAATCAGAATCAAGCGCTTGAAACCTCTGAGCGTTCTGAGAAGAGCAATGACTGCTTCCATGGCGGCTGGGTTCGAGTTGTAGCTTTCGTTCAAGACGGTGAATCCATCGTGGAAGTGGAGCAGGTCGCCACGTCCAGGCGCTGGCTTGAGGGCGGCCAGGCTCTGGTGGATCGTTTCGAACCCAACGCCGAGGTGATGGGCGACCGCGATAGCTGGAAGGGCGTTGTGTACATTGTGCTCTCCGATAAGCGGGAGCCAGAGTCGATGCCCTTGGGCTTTGTGGTCGAGCCGAAACTCTTGGCCTTTCAGGCCCAAGGCCTGAATCGCGCTGGCGCGGTAGGCCGCGGCGGCTTCAACTCCAAAGGTCACGATCTTGCCCTGGAAAGCCCGCCCAAACCGCCGAACGCGCCGGTCATCGTTGTTAAGAACGGCCACGCCGTTGGCTGGCAGGCTTTCGATGAGTTCGCGCTTTGCGAGGGCGATGCCTTCGAGCGATGAAAAATTCTCCAGATGCACGGGCCGGACATTGGTCACGATACCGATGTTCGGTTCCGCGATCGCGCTGAGCCGTCGAATCTCGCCTGCGTGAGACATCCCCAGCTCGAACACCGCCATCTCGTGCTCTTCTTCTAGCTCCAGGATTGACAGTGGCAGCCCGTAATCGTTGTTGAGGTTGCCGGTGGACCTGAAGATTCGGAAGTGCGCTTGCAGCAGGAGGCTGGTGATCTCCTTCGTCGTTGTCTTGCCCGTGCTTCCAGTGATCGCAACAACCGTCTTGCCCCACCTCCGCCGCGCGAAGTTGGCCAGCCGTTGCAAGGCAGCGAGCGTGTCATCCACCCAAATCACCGGCCACCCCGCTTCAATAGAGCTTCTGGTGCCGGCACGAGCGACGGCCAGGACGGCGCCCCGTTGGAACGCAGCTCCGATGTAGTCGTGGCCATCGGAATTCGGGCCCTGGATGGCGATGAAACAGTCTCCAGCAGAGAGGGTGCGCGAATCGATGGAATACCCCGACGGCGCGATGCGGCCATCTGCGCTGACACGCTGCGCCTCAACCGCGGTCGCGATTTCTTCAAGCGTGAATCTCATGAGCTGAATCCCAATTCCCCTAAGGCGAGCCGAGCCTCCTCACGGTCGTCGAAACGAATCGTTCGATCGGCCAGCGCCTGATAGGTCTCGTGGCCTTTGCCGGCAATTACCACCACGTCGCCGGGCCGCGCCTCCCCCAGCGCGTCGCGAATGGCACGACGACGATCAGGCTCTGTGCGATAACGCGGCGAGCGCGACGTGAATCCCGTTGCGATTTCGTCCAGAATGCGGAGAGGGTCCTCGCTGCGCGGGTTGTCAGAGGTGATCCAGCAGAAGTCTGCCAGTTTCTCGGCAATTGCGGCCATGGCCGACCGCTTTGCCCGATCGCGTTCGCCTCCGCAACCGAAGACAACCAGCAGGCGGTTTGGCCGCAACTCGAGCGCGGTTTGCAGCACTTTCTGCAGCGCATCCGGCGTGTGTGCATAGTCGACAAAGACCTGAAATGGTTGTCCTCGGTCAATCCACTCGAACCGTCCCGGGATGGCCGGGCAGTCCTCGATCCCTTGCTGAATGGCGGCCACGTCGATGCCCAAGTCGGACGCCGCGGCGACGGCGGCCAGCACATTCGACAGGTTTGGTTTTCCCAGCAAACGCGTTTGCATCTCGAACGCCTTGCCGGCAGCCAGCACCCGAAGCCATGCTCCTTTCTTCTCCAGTCGTGTCTCGAGCATTTGGAAATCGGCGCCACCATCGATGGAGTAAGTCAGGCAGCGGCCTGAGCAGGCCGCTTCGAGCGCAGCGGCGCGCGGGTCGTCGCGGTTGATCAACGACTGGGCTGGCACCCCCAAGCCAGTTCCCAGGAAGAGCCGCTGCTTCGCTCGGAAGTAGCTCTCCATGGTGCGATGATAGTCCAGATGGTCTTGGGTCAGGTTGGTGAAGACGGCTGACCGAAACCGGCACGCATGCACCCGTTCCATATCCAAGGCATGCGAAGACACTTCCATGACAACAAACCGGCAGCGCTGCCGCACAAATTGTGCGAATAACGCTTGCAGATCCAAGCTTTCCGGCGTCGTCCGCTCAGCAGGCATGGCACCTTCAGGCCCGCGATACTCGATGGTGCTCACAACGCCAACGCGCTCTCTGGCGGCCAGCAGAATCGACTCAAGCAGATAAGCCGTCGAGGTTTTCCCGTTGGTTCCCGTGATTCCGATCAGTTCAAACGACCGCGTGGGATGTTCGTAGAAGCTGGCAGCCGCCATGGCCAATGCTCGACGGGCGTTGTCCACTTGAATCCAACAACCGCTGAAGGAGGCAGGGACAACATTCTCGGAAAGGATCGCAGCGGCTCCTCGCTCCACGGCTTGGGCGGCAAAGAGATTCCCGTCGGTTTTCTCGCCCTTGACCGCCACAAACAGATACCCCGGTTCCACCTTTCTGGAATCGTAGGCAAGGCCACGGAGCTCAATTCCGGGAACGTTCTCGGTGGAAGTGCGCTGTACATTGTCAAGTAGTCGCGAGAGCTGCATGGCATCCAACCCAGCCTGGACTAATGCCGGCGGCTGAGCTTCACCAGGATCTTTGATCCAGGTTCGACTCGGGAAGCAGACGCCGGCGACTGTTCGACCACCAGTCCCGAACCGAAGGCCTCCAACTGGAGGCCGAGCTTCGAGAGGTTGACAATCGCCATTCGCAGGGATCTGCCGTGCAGATCGGGCACCTCGATCGTGCCGGCTCTGTTGAAGCTGCCTGCGACTTCGACCTTTCCAGAAGATGACGCGTCCGGTGTCGCTGTTCCTCCTGTCTGCGAAGCCAGCATCGCCTCAGGTGAGCCTTCCCAAGAGGCGTTCGCGGGTTCGAATTCGTCGCTGGCCAAGTCAGGGATGGGATTGTGCGCCGGGCGTCGCTTGGCCAGCTGGGCCGGAGTCAACTCCTGATCCGGCGAGACCGTCAGGTAGCGCAGGGCTTGTTCCGCGATGTTTCGGAAGACAGGTGCTGCCACCTCGCCACCGTAGTAGCGGCCGCGTGGCTCGTCGATCGTGACCACCATCGCGATCTCAGGGCGGTCAACGGGCGCAAACCCCACAAAGGAAGCGATGAAACGCGTATGGGAGTAGCGTCCATTGGGATCGACCTTCTGGGCCGTGCCTGTCTTTCCAGCGGCGCTGAACCCCTCCAGCTGAGAGCTCTTGGCAGTGCCTGTCTTCACGACTCCGGTCAGCATGTCAGCCAACAGAGCTGCCGTCTCACGGCTGATCACTCGACCCGGCGGAGCGCCAGGCTCGAAACTCACTTTCTCGATGGCGCCAGACCGGGTTCGTTCCACGATGTGGGGCTTCACCCGATGTCCGCCGTTGGCAATCAAGCTGACCGCTGTCACTAGCTGGATGGGAGTGACCCCAATCCCCTGCCCCATGGCGATGTTGGCTAGCGTAACGGTAGGCCACTGCGAGGAGGGCCGCAGCAACCCCTTGGCTTCGCCTGGCAGATCCACATCGGTTGGCGTTCCAAACCCAAAGGCGTAGATGTATCGTTCGAATCGCTCCTTCCCGATCCGGAACCCTAGCTGAACCGCGCCGACATTGCTGGAGTAGGCGACCACTTCGCGGACGGGAAGGAGGCCATAGGGCTTGTGATCGCGGATTCGATGCTTGCCAACCACAATGGCACCGCGCAGGCAATCGATGAGCTCATCCGGCCTGGTCAGGCGCTCTTCGAGCGCCGTGGCCGCCGTGAAGATCTTGAATGTCGAACCCGGCTCATAGACAGACACAATGGCACGGTTCTTCCAGAGCTCGGGAGCGTACTTCGAATAGTGGTTTGGATTGAAAGCCGGATAGCTCGCCATGGCCAGGACTTCACCCGAATGAGGCGCCATCATAATCACGGTACCGCCAAGGGCATTCGACTCCTTGACTTGAACGGCTAATTCCTGTTCGACGAGGTATTGCAGCGTTTGATCGATCGTCAAGACCAGGTCTTCGCCTGGCTCGGGAGGCCTCTCTACGCTGCTGAAAGAACGCTGGTGCGCATCGGTGTGGAGCAGCACTTGCCCTGGCAATCCGCCGATCCTCTTTTGATAGGCAAACTCGAGACCGCTTAGCCCTTCATCGTCGATCCCAACATAGCCAAGGACGTGGGCCGCCAGTTCGCGATTTGGATAGAAGCGCTTGCTCTCCTTCTCGAAGTAGACTCCACGCAGCTGGAGCGCCTTCACTTTGCTGGCTTCGGCAGCATCCAGTTTTCGCTTCAACCACACGAAGCCTCGCGTGGCTTTCAGCTTTGCCAGGACCGCCTGCCGCTCCAGCCCCAACGCCTGCGCCAGCGCGTCCCCCGTCTGTCTGGGATCCTTAATCTCAGACGAGATTGCGTAGGCAGAATCGACGTTCACGCTGACGGCAAGTTCTCGCCCATGCCGGTCGTAGATTGTGCCGCGCCGGGGGCTGATCTCGAACGAACGGCTTTGCTGGCGTTCGGCCTTTGCGCTCAGATCGGTGTATTGAAAGATCTGCAGATGGACCAACCTGGAGGCCAAGACAACGGCCCAGACCAGGAAGAAGCCGCTGAGTATGAAGATCCTCGCTGGGAATGATTCCCTGGACTTGGGAGGCATGAGACGACACCCATTCGAATGGAAAGACTATGGGCTGGCGAAGCGATCTCGAAGCTCCGGAGAGAGTCAGCGGACGAGGGCGGCTTTCGAAAGGGCCGGTTCACTCGGCGCTCTATCCGACCTGGCCAGCAGCGTTGCGGGTGGCTCGGATGGGAAGGGCGTCGAAAGAACGACAATCTGATCATGCGCCGGCGCGCACAGCCCAAGCTCCCCCCTGGCAATGAGGTCGATCCTCTCTGGCCTCCGCAAAGAGGCCCGCTCCAGAACCAACTGGCTGTTTTCTTCAGACAACTGCGAAACTTCCCTCTTGAGCAATTCACCTTGGTAGCCGTCGCGAATCACCGCAAAATGCTGCCAGGCGAGAAACAAAAAGACGAGGAGGCAGAAGATCCCCAACGACATCAACCACAGGCACTCCTTCGTCCGCTGGTAGTCGAATTCTTGGGTGAGCCGGGTATTGTCGATCTGCCTGACAATGTAAATCTCCGTCATGATGCCTCCTCATTCGACCAAACTTGCTCGCAGCGCATTGGTCGGAAACCCTTTCGCCAAACTCTTTCTAATCCATCCGCTGGAGGATCCAGTCCGGTCGCTGGTCCGTCACAGTTTTCGACCAGCGGTCAAAGTGAGCACCCGCTTGGGAGGCGTGGCCTCGACTGGACTGCCACCGGCCGATTGAGTCTGGCCCAGCGCCCCCAATCCGCTGCCGGAAGCGCTCGCACGAGCCGAGCGTGTCTTTGCCTCACCGCGAAGCCCCGCCGATAATAGTCGGTAGCTGAAAAGCCACTTCCGCGGGATCATGTCAAAGCCTCTCGGCAGCCCTCAATTTCGCACTCCGCGCCCTCGGGTTTTGCTTCAGTTCTGCTTCCGATGACACGACGGGTTTCTTTGTCAGCACGCTCAGCAGCCTTCTCTGCCCACACCGGCATGGGAGAACTCCAACCGGGCAGGCACACTCGCGACTGAGCGCGCGGAATGTCTCTTTGACGATTCGATCTTCAAGCGAATGAAAGCCGATGATCACCAAGCGCCCACCCCCAGAAAGCAGCTCCGCAGCGGCGCGAATGAACGCCCGGAGGCAGCCGAGTTCGTCGTTCACGAAAATCCTCAGCGCCTGGAACGTGCGGGTCGCTGGATGGATTCGGCGATAGCCACGCGCCGGAACGGCTCGATGGATCACTTCGGCGAGTATCTTGGTACTCTGAATAGGGCGCGCATGTACGATCGCTCGGGCAATACTTCGGGAGCGCGGCTCTTCCCCGTAGGTGAAGATCAGGGTGGCCAAGTCTTTCTCGGAATAATGATTCACGATCTCTGCCGCCGTCAGTTCCACTCCACGGTCCATTCGCATATCCAGCGGACCCGCAAGCTGGAAACTGAAGCCTCTTTCAGCCGAGTCGAACTGCAAGGAAGACGCTCCCAGATCGGCCAGAATGCCCTGGCAATCTTGGACGCCTCTCTGGGCGGCGATGGCAGCCACTTCGGAAAAATTCGCCTGCACCAGATGATAGCGCCCGCGAAACTCAGCCAGTCGCAGGTTTGCGTGCGCCAGAGCTTCGGCATCGCGGTCGATGCCGAGAAGGTCGACTCGCTGGCCAGCTTTCAGCAGCGCGTGGGCGTGACCACCCAAACCGATCGTTGCATCGATGAACAGACCGCCTTGAGCTGGCCTCAGAAACCCTAGTGCCTCGTCCAGGAGAACTGGCACATGTCTGGGTGTCGGCGCCTCATCCGTTCTGTCCCAAGTTCGGGATCGAGTCATCGGTGGAACAAAGTGGGATGGCGCAGCTCCAGCAGTTCGCATTGGCTTCTTCCATCAAATCCCGCGCTGGGACAACTCCTGGGCATCGTCTTTGCCGAAGGGCTGGTTCGAAAGCTTCTTCTTGTAGTTCTCGCCGTTCCAGATCGAGAGAAACCGCATCTTACCCATGACATTGACTTCGTCGCGAATCTGGACTGCTTCACGCAAGCGCTGTGGAATCAATATCCTCCCCTGATTGTCCATGCTCACTTCAGCCCCATAGTAGCCGGTGATGTTCATGAACTTGTCCACTGAAGCGTTGGTCATTGGCTGGTCGGAAAGCTTTCGCTCGATCTCTTCCCAGACCGGCAGCGGGTACAGGTGAACGGAGTCAACTTCCAAGCTGGAGGTAATAAAGAACTTAGAACCGTATTCTTCCTCGATTCGCGCTCGAAAGTCAGCGGGCAGCTTGATGCGGCCTTTATCGTCCACCTTTGCTGGGTGACTGCCTCTAAGCATGCCAATCCACAGAATCCTGAAGAGCACTTCAAAAAACGAAGCTTTCAGGCCATTTCAGTCCGCTTTGATCCGCTTTGATCCGCTTTGATCCACTTTGCTCCACCGACGGACTATACGGAGGCACTATTGGCAAGTCAAGGTCTTTTTTTAATGCTTATTTTGCTTGAGTTGGCGGGAGGTGGGAAGCCGTCGGCCCCGTTGACCCCGCGGAAGCGCCTCAGGATCTCCACTTCAGCCCACCCACATAGCCACAAAGCTGAGATATAAGGACACAGAAGGGTAAATGTCGTCTTGGAAGCAGCTGCTCCCGAGCGTTTCACGCGTTCGCCCACCCTCCGTTGAGGCTTTGGGAAGCGGTACCAGCGGCCCCAGAGGTCAGCCCAATGTCGACGGCTCCGCACTCGCTTGCCCTTGAAGAAAAATTCCTCGTTTGACCCAATCCGAATCTTTGCCTGCGTTCGTAAGTTAGCCAAACCGATCAACATCGAGCCTTTCCGGAGGGATCGATGACCGAGTCGGAGAACTACTTGAATCGCCAAACTCGATGAGGAGGCTCGATTAACCATGCCCAAGAACTTGCCCCTCAGAATAGCGTTGACCGTTCTGGCCCTAGCGCTCGTTCTGTGTGGAACGTTACCCGATTGGAATGTCTCACGCGCTGCGAATCACCGCGAAGCGCCGCTCACAGCCCTCGACCCCAAAGCTGACATCACCGATTACTACGCCTTCGTCAGCTACGACGATCCGAACAAAGTGACCTTCATCCTCTCTGTGGATCCGCTCCTGGAACCGGCCAACGGCCCCAACTATTTCCCGTTTGATCCAGACATTCGCTACGCTATCAAGATCGATAACGACAACGATGCGGTCGAAGACATCAGCTTCGAGTTTCGCTTCACCACCGAAATACGGTTACCCGGGGTGTTTACAGGCTTTGTCGGCGCTGGCAACGGCATCTTCGCGCCCGCCTACGCCCCCAAAGATCTGAACGGGAACAAACCTCCCACTTCAGCCATCGTCGTCCCGCCGGCGATCACCTCTCTTGATGGTCCGGGCTCCATCGGTTTGGGGCTGAGGCAGTCCTATAGCGTGACGATGGTGAAAGGTCCGTCCTCGCGCCCATCGCAGCGGATCGAACTGACAGCAGGCCAGCCAGTGTATGCAGCTCCTTCCAATGTCGGGCCCCGAACGATGCCGGACTATCCAGCCTTGGCCCGGCAAGGTATTTACAACGTTGGGAATGGGATCAGAGTCTTTGCAGGAACAACGGACGACGCATTCTGGATTGATCTCGGCGCTACTTTCGATTCGCTGAATTTCCGCGCGACAGGCTTCGCGTTGCCGGGCGTGCTGATGGACGGCCAGGAAGCCGATGACACGCGCAACTTCGCTTCCGATTCGGTTTCTGGCTACAACGTCAATTCCATCGCCATTGGAGTTCCCATATCGATGGTCACGCGCACAGGTACCAAAGTGGCCGCAACGAATCCGGCGGCGACGATTGGAACTTGGGGTGTGACATCACGCCAGAGGGTGCGAGTTCTTCCGGGAACACCAGGCAGGGAAACACAAAACCAAGGACCATGGGTGCAGATTCAGCGCATGGGTAATGCTCTGTTTAACGAAGTCATCATTGGCACCGGATCCAAAGACAAGTTCAGCATGAGCGAACCCAAAGATGATGCGCAATTCGCCAGCTTTGCCCTTGACCCGCTGCTCGCCAGGGTTTTGAACGCGGTGTATGGCATTCCAGTACCCGACGCCCCACGGACTGACCTGCTGCCGCTCGTCCAGTACGTTCCACCCATTGCAGCTCCTGGAACCACCGCCGGACCCGTTGCTGATTTGCTTCGCTTGAATACAGGGGTTCCTCCGACGGCAGCGTCTGCAAGGAAGCGCATGGGCTTGCTGGCTGGCGATGCGGCCGGCTACCCGAATGGCCGCCGCCTTTCCGACGACGTCACGGACATCTCAGCGCGCGCCGTAGCCGGTATCCTGGCAGGTGGGACGTTTGCCGCTTTCCCGTATAACCCAAATTATGCACCGAATCAGCCTTTTGGTTTGGTGCTTGGTGCATAAAATTGTATGCACCAAGACTGGGCAGATACTTTTGGTCGGCGCTGAGTCGTGAAAACGGGCATTGGATGAAGCTTTTCGGAGACTTAGAGACAGATTCGGGGCGAGCGTCCGCACACTTCTACGCGGTCCCACTGAAAGGGCGGTGCGTGCGGCGGCGTCCACTTCAAAGAGCAAAGGATTCAAAAACAGGG
>VFZK01000042.1 GCA_016871215.1 Acidimicrobiia bacterium
CCGCGCTGCCCAACACCTCTTGCACCATCTCATCGTCCCGCACGTATCTCACATGGTGCATTCGCGCAAAACCTAAGTAAAACATCAACACGGTCCCCATCACGAATTGGGCATTACTCAGACTCGCCGGCTGCCGCTTGACCGTTAGCTTCTCGTACAGCAGCTGCACAAACTCCAGCTTCTCCAACAACGCCGCCAGCGGTAACAGGCCGCCGTACGGGGTCAGCACCCCGCCTCCAAAGTCGTACCGGGTGGCCGCCCCGATTTTATTGGCTTTCCCCCGCGTTCTTTCTTTTCCGCTCGCAACGGCCTTTTCAGACCTCGGCGCTTTTGCTATCTTCTCCATTCGGGAGTGCTCCTTTCCTTGATCGCTCTATCAAGTCTGGATAGGTCGTCTTTGCAAACCGCCTATCCTAGGGCACTCCCGCTTTCCTTTCAATCCCTCCGTTCCGGTTCAGTCGCTATAAGCCCGTTCGGCGCATAATCTGGGAAGAACGAACCCGTCTTGTTGGAAACTGGCTCCTGCCCGAGCCGCTTCTTCAGACATGGCATAAGCTCCTTGTCACTGTCGTCGCAAGCCTGTTGTCCTTGCCTCACTGACCACGCCGGCACGGACGCAGCATATCTCATTTCGCAAAGTTGCCAGAACGCTTGGCGCTTGTCGGACTGGTGCCAGTTAGAGAACCCCTGGACGCGCCAGCGCGGCAGGGACGGTTGCTGGCGGCCTCCCGCGGACGGTGTGATTCCTTTGCAAGTGGAGACTTCAACTTGTGAACGCAGTCAGAATGTCTACCGTGAGGGACGATTGACTTCCGGGAAAAAGCCATTAGAGTAATGACGCCTTTTGGAGGTGACCGTGGAACTCACTGGCTTTCGTCCGAAACCGCGGCTGGTGACTCATCAGACCAAAATCCTGGAGCCGCGCTTTCCAGTCATCGACGCTCACAATCACCTGGGTTCGCCGTTGGGCGCAATCTGGGACCAGAAACCCGTTAGCGAACTGCTCGAGATACTTGATGAAGCGCAGGTGAGGCTTTATGTGGACCTGGACGGGGGTTGGGGCGAAGACCTGCTGAACCGTCACCTGGACCATTTCAAAGCGCCAGCGCCGGAACGCTTCAAGATCTTCGGTGGAGTCGACTGGGGAAAATGGGCCGAGCTTGGGAGCGCTTTTCCTGACTGGGCCGCAGCGCGATTGCGTGTTCAAAAGGAGCGCGGCGCCGAGGGGCTCAAGATCTGGAAGCCCTTTGGCCTCCAGGTGCGCGATAACGCGGGCGTGCTTGTGCGGGTCGATGATCGGCGCCTTGATGTGATTTGGGCGACCGCTGCTGAGCTCGGCCTGCCGGTACTCATGCACGTGGCCGACCCAGTCGCGTTTTTCGATCCCATTGACGAAACCAACGAACGGTGGGAGGAGTTGCACGCCCATCCAGACTGGCAGTTTCCCAGTCCGCCTTTTCCTGCTTTCAGCAGCATCCTCGATGCCCTCTTCAATCTCGTGAGGCGCCATCCGAAAACCGTATTCATCGGGGCGCATTTCGGCTGTTATGCCGAGAACTTGGCATGGGTCGGGCAGATGCTGGATTGCTGCCCAAACTATTGCATTGATATCAGTGAACGGATTGGAGAACTGGGCCGCCAGCCCCATTCTGCAAGGCGGTTCTTCCTCAAGTATGCCGACCGAATTCTTTTTGGTCTGGATTTGGGTCCAAATCTTGATGAATACCGCCTCTATTATCGGTTTCTCGAGACTGACGATGAATACTTCAATTACAACACCACTCCCATTCCGCGCCAAGGGCGCTGGCATGTCTGTGGTCTGAACCTTCCCGACGACGTCCTCAGAAAGATTTACTACAACAACGCGGCCCGGCTGTTTGGCCTTTCGGAGTTGCCGTTACGGACTGAAAGCTCTGCAGTAAGGGGATAGCACCTCCGGTAGCGTCTGCTAGCCGCGAGATCACATCTCGTTCTGATTCGAAAAGGGGGCTCATGGCAACTAAGGTTGGAGTGCTGACAAGACGCGAAATTGAGTCGCAGCCATTGGTTTGGACCGAAATCCTATCTGAGGTGCGGTCTCGAGTCGAGACCCTGAGAGCTTTTCAGCAGTCGACCCCGGTCGACGCTGTCCTCTTCACTGGCTGTGGTTCGACCTATTATTTGTCGCTGGCGGCGGCTGCTATTTTTCAAGCGTTGACCGGACTTCCGAGCCGGGGCTTGCCCGCGTCGGAGATTTGGGGCAATCAGGAATCGGCGTATTCCAGCCGGCTACGGCACCTTCTGGTTGCCGTCAGCCGGTCGGGCGAGACTTCCGAGACGATTGCGGCGGTGAAAGCCTTCAAACAGCGTGGACATGGCGACGTCATGACGCTGACTTGCCACGCCGACTCGGAACTCGCGCAGTTGGGCGCGGTCAACATGGTGTTGAGTGCGGCCCAGGAACAGAGCATTGTTCAGACGCGCGCCTTTACGGCGTTGCAGCTCGGCGCCACAATGCTGGCAGCCATTTGGGCTCATCGCGACGACCTGCTGGAGCAACTAGGGCACTTGCCCGCCGTGGCGGAACGAATGATGTCCCATTGCGCGGAACGGATAGTTAGGCTAGGAAGAGATGCTCGTTTTGACCGCGTTTACTTTTTGGGTAGTGGCGCGCGCTACGGTTTGGCTTGTGAGGCGAGCCTCAAGATGAAGGAGATGAGCCTTAGTCACAGCGAGCCTTTTCATTTCCTGGAGTTTCGGCACGGGCCCATGAGTATGGCAAACGATGCGACCTTGCTGGTGGGCTTGGTTTCGGAGGCCAACTCAATGCGAGAGCGTGCCGTTATGGATTCGATGTTGGCCCAGGGGACAACGCCGTTTACGATGGGCGAGCGAGATGCTGACGTTGCGTTTGAGTCAGGTGTGGACGCGGCGATCCGCGATGTCTTGTATCTTCCCCCGCTTCAGTTGCTGGCGTTCGAGCGCGCCTTGAGCAGAGGCCTCGACCCGGATTCTCCGCGCAATTTGAGCGCCGTTGTTCGATTGCCCAAGTCCCCCTGAGCGAAACGCTGGAGATAACTCGCCCAAGCTTGCAGCGGTTGCCCCTGGAATTGTGGAGAAAATCGAAGTCGACGGGACTGCGAGCGCGAAACTGTCGCCAGGTTGCCCTTACTGTAGCTTGCGCAGCGACAGCTCTTCAGCAGACTCGTGCTGTGAAGGGTTTCAGAGTTCGCTGTTCGTAGCGATCCAGGAAGAGAATGATCCTGCGAATTAAGATAGGCGGCTCGAACCGAAGCAGCGCAAGGCGTGGCTGATCCCGGGCGTCCACACCACCGGCTGGGAGCTGGTGGTGGCAAACTCGGTCAGCAGCGGCGTTGGTTCTGCGCTTGTTTGACGCTGGGGGCGGATGTTGAAAAGGTACGACATTCTGGTTGCAGGCGAGATTAATCCAGACCTGATTGTCTCAGACCCGAGCTTGACAATTCGGTTTGGGCAACACGAGGCAATGGTCGACTCCATGTCGCTCGTCGTTGGGTCGTCGTCTGCGATTTTCGCCTGTGGTGCGGCACGATTGGGATTGAAGGTGGGTTTCATCGGGATCGCAGGCGACGACGTTTTCGGAAGGTTCATGTTGGAGGTGCTTCGCCAGCATGGAATCGACGTTGCTCCTGTCATCGTCGATAGCAAACTGCGCACGGGCGCCAGCGTCATCCTGTCGCGCGGCGAAGACCGTGCGATTTTGACATTCGCAGGCGCGATCGGCGCGCTCGAAGCAGACCAGGTAACCGACGAACTGCTGCTTCAGACCCGCCATCTGCACGTGGCTAGCTACTTCCTCCAGGCGCAGTTGCGACGCGGCCTACCGCTGCTATTTCAGCGCGCCCATGCCAGGAGCGTAACAACCTCGCTCGACCCAAACTGGGATCCGTCGGAAACCTGGGGCGGCTTTGACGAAGTGCTTCCCGTAACGGATGTTTTCCTGCCCAACCGCAATGAAGCCCTGGCGATCGCCGGGGCTACCGACCTGGATGTCGCATTTGCGAGACTCTGCCGCCCGAATGCGGTTGTGGCCATCAAGCTCGGCGCCCTTGGCGCAAAGGCTCAGGGCAGGGGAGAGGTAGCCGAGGCAGCGGCGGTTCCCGTTCGTGTTGTGGACACGGTCGGCGCCGGCGACAGCTTCGATGCCGGATTCGTCTACGGATACCTAAAAGGGTGGCGGCTCGCCGATTGCTTGCGTTTGGCGTGCGTTTGCGGGTCACTCTCGACCGAAGCGGCAGGTGGGACGCAAGGCCAGCCTGAGCTGCAGCGCGCTCTAGAGAGGTTGGAAAGGAACTGATCCGGGACGCGGTCTCAACGGTCCTTCGCACCTCCTCGGACGGAACTCGTGCGGAATCGAATTCCAGGGCTTCACCGTGTCCCTTTCGGAGTGAAGCCTTCGGTCTACAGGTGAGATATGGAAGGTCGGTGCCAGAAGACGAACACCTGCGGTCGCATCAACCTCAACATCGAGCGATGGAAATCAAGTGCGCTTTGGGTCTCTGTGCTGAGCTTGGTACTAGGCTGGTTTCTGGCCTGCTCCCGGCCGAAGCCGATGAACCATTTTGCGAACCTTCGCCAAGAGTATCTCGACGGCCTGCTTCTGGCGAAACCCCACCTGGCCACCTTCATGGGCGATCATCGGTTCGACGACCGGTGGCCTGATGCGTCGCCACGCGGTCGGCAACTTCGCGTGCGCGTCCTCGAGCAGCAGAAACTCCGACTAGCGTCCGTTGACAAAAGCCGGCTGCCGTTAGAGGAGCAAATCGATGCCGAGATTCTTTCAGACGGCATCGAGCTCGAGTTGCTTTACCTGCGCGAAATTCGCGCCTGGGAGAATGACCCGCGCCTCGAAGACAGCTTTCCTTACTACGATCCCCGTGAAGTGGTCGCGACCCGCATATCTGATCTCTTGCATGGCGAGTTCGCTCCAACCGAAGAGCGCCTGCGCAGTCTCGCCGCCTTGATGTCGAGTTTGCCCAATTACCTCCAACAGGTGCAGAGCCAGCTCAAGATTCCGGCTCGCCTGGTCACCGAGCAGGCGATTGTCGCGAACCGTGGGCGGTTGGACCTGTTTCAGCGCGACGTAGCCGATTTTGTGGCAGCCGCCAAGGTACCTGCCCGTCTGCGCGACGAAGCGGAAGGAGCCCGACGGTCGGCCGTTTCAACGCTGGAGAGTTACCAGCAGTTTCTGGAACACGAGCTATTGCCCCGCAGCAAAGGGGATTGGCGATTGGGCGCCGAACTATTTCGAAAGAAGTTTCCACTTGCTCTTCAGACCGCAACCACTCCCGAGTTGCTCGCAGCCGAAGCCAGGCAGGCGTTTCAGCATGCCCGGCAGGAGCTGTTCGCGCTATCGGCCAGTTTGAATGCAGAGCTATTTCCAGGCAAGCCGGTTCCCAAGACCGGAGCGGCGCCCGACGTGCAGGCCAGGTTGATCCGCCAGGTGAAAGACGAGCTCTCCAAGGATCATCCATCAGCCGCGGGGCTCGTTGAAGCCCACCGGAAGAACCTCGACGATTTCCGCGACTTCATTGCTGAGCACAACTTGATCTCGCTTCCGCCAGCTGATACTTTGAGCGTGCGGGAAATGCCGCCGTTTAAGCGCGGCTCGGCCGCCGCGGAATACCTGGCACCGGGCGTTTTGGAGCGCAGAGATCGGTGGGCTGCAACCTATTTCGTGGATCCGATCGATCCGTCGTGGGACGCGGCTCGCATCGAGTCTGTCCTTCGTGCCAACAATGACTACGAAGTCCAATTGACAGCGATGCACGAAGCGTATCCCGGTCACCACACGCAGTTCTACCGGGCGCGCCAGAATCTCAACCCCCTGCGCGCCGTCCTTTGGAACGCACCCTTTGTCGAGGGGTGGGCCGTTTATGCCGAGAATTTGATGACGCGCCTCGGCTACGGCGGCGCAAGGAACCACCGCTACCGTTTCTTCGCGTTACAAGGCGATATGATTGTGGCTACGAACACGCTCATCGATGCTCAACTGCACAGCGGGCAGATGAGCGAGGCTGAGGCCTTGCGCTTTATGGTGGAAGATGGGTTCCAGGAACAGGCGCAGGCCGAAAAGAAGCTACAGCGGGCGCAGTTGGACACCACGCAGCTGTCGCAATACTTCCTCGGACATGACGAGATTCTGCAGCTCGAAAGTGAGGTCAAGGCTCGCGATGGCGCTAACTTCCGCCAGCGCGAATTCAATGAGAGGCTCACCGGGCACGGCTCAATCGCTGTAAGGCATTTGCGCCGATATTTCTTCTGACGCCCCCAATCGTGCTTCTCATCTCTGATTTCCATCGAACCGACTCCCGAAATCTGAAACGAGCGGGCGCTGGCAAGAGGTTTTGGCTTCCTGTTCTGGTGAAGCGGGAGACAACTGGATGGAAGTTTGCAATCCTTCAGCAGAGATCTGTTGTTGTAGAATTCACCCCGGACTCGCGGCGTTTTGCGCCCGCTCACGAAAGCCCCTCGGCCATGATTTCGTCAGGACCTTGCGGGAGTTCGACGACTGCAGGTATATGACTTCAAGGAGATGACTGTTCCAATGAAGAAAGCATTTCAGTTTGCTGACAAGCGATTCGAACTGGAGGTTGGAGGCGACTCAGAAGTGGAAGGAGAATTCCACAAGTGCAACGGGACGGTTTCTTACAATGGCCAGTCCCGCAAAGGTGCCTTCAAGTTAACCAAGGTTGCTTGGGAAGCGGCTAACCGGAAGGCGCAGGAGAGCGCGCGGCTGTTAGACGAGCAGCTTGCCGACGGATTCGTCGATGTCTTGCGGGCAGAGCTTTATATTCGACCGATTCCGGACGGCTTTTCGTACGTCGTCGATCATCGATTCTTCGACAAGCCGCCTGGCTACTAGCGCGATTTCATTCCGCTTTGTACCGCCTCGCTGATGATCCCATGAGGAAACTGCGAGACCGAATATCCCAGAGGGCAGCCACCGGTTCGGCGCTTACTGCATCCATCGCCGTTGTGTTTCTTCTCTTGCCAGAAAGCCTTTTCGGGCAGACTGGTATGCTGCCGCCTGGACTGGATCTTTCGGATACACAGCTGATTGCACGCGGCAGTGCGCTGTTCGCCCAGAATTGTTCCGTAGGCTATTGCCATGGAGCCGCGGGAAAAGCAGGGCGTGGGCCTCGCTTGCGGGGCAGGGACTGGGACAAAAGCTATCTGTTTAAGGTCACATTCGAGGGAATTCCCAACTCTTCGATGCCCGGTTGGAAGGACCGGCTGTCGGACACGGAAATCGCGGCTGTCGTGGCCTACATCTTGACTCTCTCTAAGTTGACGTCCGACAACGCTGAACCCACAGTTTCGACGGTAACCGCCGCCGAATCCGCATCCGTTGCCAAGGCACCGGCTTCTGGCAGAGAGCTCGCATCGGCCGGTGGGAGTCTTTTAGGTGATCCTGAAAAGGGGAGAGCGTTGTTCTTCGACTCTAGCAACGAGTGGCACTGCAGTGGCTGCCATAAGGTAGGGAGCGCGGGTGCGAGCGTGGGCCCTGACTTGAATGCCGTTCAGTTGCGGGCCGCCAGAGACCTCTTTGTTGACATTGTTCTTCCTTCGGCTCGACTCGCGCCAGAAAGGCCGCTGGTCTGCATCACAACCAAGAACGGGGAACGGATCCAGGCCGTTAAGAGCGAAGAGACTTTGAGCCACCTGAAGTTTTTCGACATCGGCAGTCTGCCTGCTGTGCTGAGGAACTTGCCGAAAGATCAGATTCAGACGCTGGAGGTCCAGAACCGCTCTGCGATGCCCTCGAATTATGCGGAAACCTACACGGTCAAACAGTTGCTCAACCTCATCGCGTTTCTAAAGTCAGGGGGCCGCCCGACTGCCAATCCCGTAGCCTTGAGCGACCTTCAGTAACCATTGCGATCTTCCATCTTGGAGCCTGCTATGCCGAATGAGATGGCCTTTGAAATGGCCACTTCCAGCATTCGTTTCGGTCGTGGCGTCACGGCAGAAGTCGGAATGGACTTGGCCGATCTGAAAGTCAGGAACGTCATGGTCTTTACTGACTCGACTGTGCGCGTCCTAGGCCCGACAACAAACGTGCTCGAGTCGTTGGAACGGCACAACGTGCCCTTCAAATTGTTCGATGCTGTGCGCGTCGAGCCGACTCACGAGTCTTTCCAAGAAGCGATTCGGTTTGCCACGCAGGGTGAGTTTGACGCCTTCGTCGCAGTTGGAGGCGGTTCTACGATCGATACAGCCAAGGCCGCCAACCTTTACGCCACGTTCCCGACAGATTTTCTCGACTATGTCAACCCGCCGATCGGAAAGGGTCTGCCTGTGCCGGGACCGCTGAAACCGCTGATAGCCATTCCAACCACGGCCGGCACGGGCAGCGAAACAACAGGCGTGGCGATCTTTGACCATGCCACCTTGCATGCCAAGACGGGTATTGCACACCGGCGGCTGAAACCGACGCTCGGCCTTGTTGACCCAGACAACACGCGCTCGCAGCCCCCGGCCGTGGCTGCTTCCGCCGGCCTGGACGTGCTGAGCCATGCGGTTGAATCGTACACAGCCATTCCTTTCAGCCAGCGAACCCAGCCGGAACGCCCCATCTTGCGTCCTGCTTACCAAGGTTCAAACCCGATCAGCGACGTGTGGTCTTTAGAAGCGCTTCGGCTGGTTGCGCGTTACCTGTTTCGCGCTGTGGAAGATCCTTCCGATGACGAAGCTCGCTCCAGCATGCTGCTGGCAGCTTCCTACGCCGGGGTCGGATTCGGTAATGCCGGAGTCCACCTCCCCCATGGCATGTCTTACCCAGTCTCCGGCATGGTTCGCAGCTTCTACCCGAGCGGATATGACGTCGATCATCCGATGATTCCGCACGGTGTGTCGGTCGTGCTCAACGCTCCCGCCGTGTTTCGCTTCACAGCAGCCGCGTGTCCCGAAAGGCACCTCAATGCTGCCGCTATTCTGGGCGCGGACGTTTCGCGTGCCAGACTCGAAGATGCGGGCCGGATTTTGGCAGATCGAATAATCCACTATATGCGAAAACTCGGAATCCCCAATGGCTTGGGTGCGGTGGGCTATTCTCGGGACGATATCCCGGCTCTGGTTAGGGGTACCATGCCGCAGCATCGGGTTACCAAACTCTCCCCACGGCCGGCCCGAGAGGAAGACCTCGCCGGTCTCTTCGAAGATGCGATGGTGTACTGGTGAGTGTACAACCCAGCTGCAGGCGCTTGCTTGCCAACGGGGATTTCGTGCCCCGTCGGGCACGTATGACTCGCTGGGACCAAATCTTTGCGGTATCAAGGCAAACCGCCATCCAGTGGCGGCTTCGCTGGCCGCATGCGACAGGAAATCCCGGTTGGATCAGATCAGACAGTAAGGACAGCCGCGCGCGCGGATGGTGCGGTTGAACCTCCGGACTGCCCACGCCAGGCTGGGCCCCCACGACGAAAAGCATTCCACTGATTGTATGAAATGACCTGGTTGTGCGAGGATCGCCAAAGCCTGCAGGGCCAGCGTCCTACCGGCCTGCGGATAACGAACGGACGTGTCATGCACCCCGGCTTGGTCCTTGCGGTATTCCTCGACCAAGGCTGTCATCGTGGCTTTCTGCCTGGGACTTTGGGTGTTCGAACGCTGCTGGAAGATTTCGCGAATCACCTCATCCTCGAATCGTAATTGGGCGATAGCCGCCCCTGCCCGGGTTGCTGCTCAATGCGTCGCACATCCCCTATGACATCGCAACGTTTTCATCCGGCAGCGGACGAATGTTTGTGCGTCCTGTCGGAGAGGCCACTCTGGGCGTTTTCTTTTCCCAAATCGAAAATCGTGCCCACGCTGTCCCTGTCCCGGCTGTGACCATTCGTTTTTTTCTCTGTCCTCCAGCCAGCAGCTGTGGAGCTATAATGAATTCAAGTAATGGCTTCTGTGACTCGCCTGATTTGGCTCTGTTTGATCGGAAACGAGCCGAGCGACAGAATCCAAGAGGCGGCCTGCCAGGAAAGCGAGGCGTTATGAAGGCAACCGCTTTGATGGTGGCGTTCTCCCTGGTCTTGTTCGCTCCTGCGAGCTTCGGAAGAGAGGAAGCGGCCGCACCCACTCCCGAAAAGATTAGCGAGGCTGCCCAAATCTCCCGGCGGGCCGACTCGATGATCGGACGGAAACTCTATGAAGACGCGGTGATCGAATACCGGAAAGCCTTGGCGATTACACCCAGAGATCCCGTCATACACAACAAGCTGGGAATCGCTTATCACCAGCTGCAGAGCTTGGATCTGGCCAAGAAACAGTATGAGCGGGCGCGGAAATTCAATCCGTTGTACCACGAAGCCTGGAACAATTTGGGAACGGTGCACTACAGCCTGAAGAAGTACCGGCGGGCTGTGAAAGACTACAAGAAGGCACTCAGCATCAACCCGGAAGCCGCGACGACCCATCACAATCTAGGCGCGGCCTATTTTGCGATGAAGAAATACGAAGAGGGATTCGCTTCTTACGCGGAGGCATTTCGGTTGGATCCGACGATCCTCGACCGGATCTCGACACGCGGCACGATTATCCGCACGGCTGAATTGAACCAGGGCATCCAGAATTTCTACCTCGCCAAGTTGTTCGCAACCAACGGGCAGACCGAAAAGGCGCTCACCTACCTCTTAAAGGCCCTTGAAACGGGGTTCAGCGACTACGAGAAAATCAGCAAAGAACCCGCGTTCAAGGTGTTGGCGCAGGACGAGCGCCTCACGCGGATGATTTCTGAAAGGCGGGAAGCTTCTCGGTAAGTCGGTTGCCGACGACCCTGGCTGCCCCGCCGCACGCTGCCATCTCGACTCCAGATCATTCCAGCATCGCCAAATCGATGTCGATATTGGCCTCGCGTTCGATCCCATCGAGCTGCTGGCGAAGGCGGCCGATGTTGACTGTCGCGGGCACGGAGAGCAAGGCTTCCATTCTGAAGATGGGCGTCCCGCTCACGGGGGCGAGGTAGGTCTTTGTCTCCATCGACTCGATATTGATGCTCAGCTGGCTCAGCACCCCGCTCAGCTGGTGAACAACGCCTGGATGGTCGAGACAGGAGGCGGTCAAGCGGTAGGGCAGGCTCTGTGCCGGTGGTTGCTTGACGCTGGGCTTTCGTGCCGTGATGTTCAATCCGGTCAAGGCTGCCAGCTCTCCATAGGCACTGGCCACCTTCGACAAGTTCTCGGCGTTACCTGAAACCAGCAGGATCAGTGCAAACTCGCCGCAGAACACGGCCATCTTGCTGTCCTCGATGTTTCCCCCGTGCTGCGCGATGAACTGGGAGATCTTTTCGACGAGGCCCACTTGGTCCGGGCCGACTGCCGTCAAAATCAGGTTGTCTTTGCCAGGCATGGTTTCTCCCTTCTCACTTGGTGACGTTCTGCGAAGGACACTCTTTTCAAGCCACAACCCGGGCCCGCTGAAAGTTGCATCCGGGCTTGAGTCGAGGTCAGGCCTCTGCTGAGGCCCGGGCTTCTGATTGGCCTCACACGGCTGTTCCACCGCCCGACCGTAGGACCCACGACTTTAGACACGACGCTGGGACGCAGCCTGAAGCTGCCAGAGATTCGGAAATTTCTGTTAGACTGAAGTCGCTCTGCAGGTTCCTTGATCCTAGACCATCGTCGATGGAGGATTCCCATGAAACGACAGATCATCATACTCGGTCTCGTCATTTTCGTTAGCCGTGTTTCTTCGCTTGCGGCGCAGACGAAGGAGGCCGACCGCCTCAGTGCCGCTGCCACCGCCTTCCAGGAGATCATGGACACGCCGGACAGTTCCATTCCCACCGATCTGCTGGAGCGGTGTGAGTGCGTTGCCATCATCCCATCGATGAAGAAGGGTGGCTTCATTCTTGGAGGCCGTTACGGAAAAGGCGTCGTCAGTTGCCGCCAGGATGAAGGCAAAGGCGCCTGGGGACCTCCTGCCATGATCGCCTTGGGTGGCGGGAGTTTTGGCCTTCAGATTGGCGTAGCCGCCGTCGACGTCGTGATGCTGGTCATGCAGCGGGACGGAATCGACAGCCTCCTGCGAAACAAGTTTACCATCGGGGGTGACGCTTCGGCGGCCGCCGGGCCGGTAGGCCGGGCTGGCACGGCCGAAACCGACGCCTACATGAAGGCGAAGATTTTGAGCTACTCGAGGAGCCGAGGCGTGTTCGCTGGATTGGAGCTGAAGGGTGCGGTCGTGCAACAGGATCGCGATGGAAACCAGAACCTGTATGGCAAAACAGTCGGGGCCAAAGACCTGCTCATTTCGGGCCAAGAGCCGGTTCCGAACGACGCCAAGCCTTTGATCGCGGTACTGGCCAAGTACTCTCCTGCGCGCAACCGAAAGCCGAGCTAAGGTCCGATGACTGACCAGTCCACGACGCCAGCCGAGGTTACGGCCGCTTCTGCCCGCGAGCGGCAAATGCGGCGGTTGGTCGAACAGCTTCGGCGGGATGAGGGTGAAATTGCAGAAGGCGGCGGGCGCGCGGCTATCGAACGGCAACATGAGAAAGGGCGTTGGACCGCGCGCGAGCGAATCGCCGCTCTGGTTGATCCGGGCTCTGAGTTTCTGGAGCTGGGGATCTGTGCCGCCTTTCAAATGTACGCCGAATGGGGCGGGGCGCCGGCGGCCGGCGTGGTGACCGGCATTGGAATGGTTTGTGGACGCGACTTCCTGATCGTCGCCAACGACGCCACAGTCAAGGCGGGCGCGTTCTTTCCCATCACGGCCAAGAAGGTGCTCCGTGCCCAGCAGATCGCGCTGGAGAATCGTATTCCAACGATCTACCTCGTGGACTCTGCCGGCATTTTTCTTCCCCTTCAAGAAGATGTTTTCCCGGATACCGACGATTTCGGGCGGGTCTTCTATAACAACGCCATCATGTCGGCTCGCGGCATACCGCAGATCACGGCCATCATGGGTTCCTGTGTTGCCGGCGGGGCCTATTTGCCCGTCATGTGTGACAAGCTTTTGATGACGGAGGGCAGCGGCCTTTTTCTCGCTGGGCCCGCGCTCGTCAAAGCGGCCGTTGGACAGAAGATTTCTGCGGAAGAGCTAGGCGGCGCTGAGGTGCACGCCAGCATCAGCGGTACGATTGACTTCAAAGAGAAAGACGATTCGAGTTGCCTCCAGCGGATTCGCGAACTTGCCGACAAAATGGGTGCCCGCCCGCAAGCGCCGTTCGATCGCCGTGAGGCAGTCGCACCTCTCAGGGACTCGTCTGATCTCAACCGTTTGTTTGGTGCTACTCCGCAAGAGGAATATGACATGCGGCAGATCATCGCCTGCATCGTCGACGGCAGCGAGTTCACCGAGTATAAAGCGGAGTATGGACAGACCCTGCTCACCGGGTATGCGCGCCTGGGTGGTTTCGCCGTTGGGATTGTGGCTAACCAGAAGACACACGTTCGCCAGAAGGGCAAGCGGTTTGAGTTTGGAGGCGTCATCTATACCGAGAGCGCGAACAAAGCGGCCCGGTTCATTCTCGATTGCAACCAGAATCTGATTCCTCTGTTGTTCCTGCACGATGTTAATGGCTTCATGGTTGGCCGCGACGCCGAGCGTAGCGGCATCATCAAAGCGGGAGCGAAGATGGTAGCTGCTGTCTCCAACAGCGTGGTGCCCAAGATCACGGTGATCCTGGGAGGCAGCTTCGGCGCTGGGCATTATGCGATGTGTGGCAAAGCATGCGCGCCGCGCTTCATCTATGCCTGGCCCACAGCCCGGTATGCCGTGATGGGTGGCGACCAGGCAGCCGGGACGTTGGTCGATATCAAACTCAAGCAGCTGGAACGTTCTGGCAAAGTGCTCAGCGACGACGACAAGAGAACATTGTTCCAGACAGTCAAGGAAACGTACGAGCAACAGACGGATCCACGGTACGGTGCAGCACGCCTCTGGATTGACAAGATCGTTGAACCCGCAAAAACCCGTGAGCTGCTCATCCGCAGCTTGGAGCTGGCCGCGCTGAATCCAGAGATTGGCAAGTTCAACGTGGGACTGCTCCAAACCTGACTCATCGCCCAACGCGGGTCTGGGCTGGGTCTGGGCTACCCCAGTTCTGAGAACGTCGGCTGATTCATGCTGGAAACAATCACGCTAGTTGAATGCCCTCGCGATGCCTTCCAGGGGTTGCCGCAGTTCATTCCAACTGAGACCAAGGCTGACTACCTTCTGGCTCTGATCGATGCGGGGTTTAGTGAGATCGATTTCGGAAGCTTCGTCTCGCCCAGGGCAGTTCCACAGATGCGCGATACTGCGCAGGTGCTCGATAGGGTTCGAGCGCGTCTGGGTCGAACCCAGTTGATTGCAATTGTTCCGAACGAGACAGGTCTTGCAGCCGCCATCGGCGCGAGGGACATTCGCTGTGCTGGTTTTTCGCTTTCTGTTTCCGAAACCTTTCAACAGCGGAATTTTCGGCAGACACTAGCGCAGGCATGGAAAATGACGAGCGACTTGCGGAAGCGATCGCACGCTGTGGGCATGGAGTTCATGGTCTACCTGTCCATGGCGTTTGGAAATCCTTACGGAGATGCTTGGTCTGCCGAGCGGGTCATCTCGTTTGTCGAAAAGCTCTCCCGCTCGGATGTGAGCAAGGTCTCGCTGGCGGACACCGTGGGCCTGGCCAGCGCTGAAACCGTTCACACTCTGGTCTCGACCTGTCGGCTGCGCTTTCCCGATCTGGAGTTGGGAGTGCACCTACACGCGCGGCCCGACGGCTGGGAGCCCGTTGTCATGGCTGCCTATTCAGCGGGTTGCCGCCGGTTCGACGGCGCACTGGGCGGCATGGGCGGCTGCCCGTTCGCGGAGGATACGCTGGTAGGCAACATCCCGACCGAGAAGCTCATTGAGCGGTTCTCAAAGCTTAGGCTGAAGTTGGAGGTTACGCAAGAATCCGTCCAGCCGGCGTTGGCAGCGGCGCAGCATATTTCTTCTCGCTACTCTCGGGGACACTGACAACGGGCAAGGTGGCGACCCCGACCCGCTGGGGACTCGTCCGGCACCTTCTTTCAAGCAGTGAGCGGGACAGCGCTTTGTGGTCGTTGCGCCTGACACCCAATGCAGGTCAAGAAGTCTGGACGTTGAAGATTGCTGCCGCCTGAAACAGTTTTCTGGAGGTCAATCGCTCTGTGCCGATAATCCCATCGTGAAGAGCTCCCGTTCGAGTGGAATCCTGCTGCACCCGACCTCACTCCCAGGACGCTTTGGCATCGGCGAGCTGGGCAGAGAAGCGTTCCGCTTCGTTAGCTTTCTCCACGGAGCCAGACAGCGAGTGTGGCAAGTGCTGCCTTTGGGACCTACCGGTTATGGGGACTCGCCCTACCAGGTGTTTTCAGCCTTTGCTGGCAACCCACTGCTCATCAGCCTGGAATCGCTGGCTGAAGATGGACTATTGTCGGCAGCCGACCTGAGCGATGTTCCCACTTTCCCTGAAACACGGGTGGATTTTGGCGCCGTCATCCGCTTCAAATTCCAGCTGCTGCGGAAAGGTTTCGAACAGTTCCGCAAGAGCGCACAACCCACCGATTGCCGAAGGTTCGAGGAGTTCTGCGAGACTCACGCGGCCTGGCTCGACGACTATGCGCTGTTCATGGCCATCAAGGAGGCTCATGGAGGCAATGCTTGGAACCAATGGGATCCTACAATTGCTCTGTGCCAGCCTGAAGCCCTGCAGGTTTGGAGCAGAAGACTCGTTCAGGAAGTGGCCTGTTGGAAGTTCTGGCAGTTTCTGTTTTTCAGGCAATGGAAAGCGTTGAAGGATCACTGCCAATCGCACGGCATTCAGATTATGGGCGACATTCCGATTTTTGTCGCACGCGACAGCGCGGACGTCTGGGCGCACCCGGAACTGTTTCACCTCGATGAGCACGGAAACCCCACCGTCGTCGCCGGTGTGCCGCCCGATTACTTCAGCGCGACGGGGCAGCTTTGGGGAAATCCGCTTTACCGCTGGGACGCTATGGCGGCTGATGGATACCGCTGGTGGGTGCAGAGATTTCGCGCCGCTTTCGAGCTGGTCGATATCGTGCGCATCGACCACTTCCGCGGATTCGAATCTTACTGGGAAGTGCCTGCAAGGGAAGCAACCGCGATTCATGGCCGTTGGGTCGATGGGCCAGGCGCAGCCCTATTTGAAGTGGTCCGGCGAGCGTTAGGAGATCTGCCGATTGTGGCTGAGAACCTTGGGCTCATTACTCCAGAGGTCGAGGCTCTGCGCGAGCGGCTGGGCTTTCCAGGCATGGCGGTCCTCCAGTTTGCGTTCGGTTCCGGCAAGCCAGACTCCGAGTTCTTGCCGCACAACTACGCGCGCGACTTGCTCGTATATACAGGCACTCACGACAACGACACCACGCTGGGCTGGTGGACCAGCACGGGCGCGGGCGACAGTACTCGCAGCCAGGAACAGGTGCAGCGTGAGCGAGAGTTTGTTCTTAAGTATCTGGGCGTTGACGGGAAGGAAATGAATTGGTCATTCATACGGGCTGTGCTAGCGTCAGTGGCGAATCTCGCGATCATGCCGCTGCAGGACGTGCTAGGCCTGGATAGCCACGCTCGCATGAACCTTCCGGCGCGCCCCGACGGAAACTGGCAGTGGCGGTTCTTGCCCGAGATGTTGACGGAGTCGATTCAAGAACGGTTGAAAGAACTGACGCTGCTTTACGCCCGCGCGGAGGACGGCCCAGCAGGCTAGGTAGAAAGCGAGGCCTCAGAAACGCCGGACCGCTGATCGATCCCGCGGGGAGAGGCGGCAGACACCAGCAAAACGGATCTCGAACAGCCTGTCGAACGGCTTTTCTGAGGACTTTCGATGAGCGCGATACGAATCACTTGCGAAGAGCGCTGGGCGTGGATTTGGCTGAATCGCCCACAGCGAAGGAACGCTCTAAACAACGAACTACTCCATGAGCTGGGCCAGGCACTCGAAACACTCGATGGCAATGCTGAAGTGCGTGTCGTCATCCTGACAGGAGAAGGCAAGGCGTTTTGTTCTGGACTCGATCTGGAAGAGCTGCAAAGGATGCACCAGAAGAGCTTTGAGGAAAGCCTGGCCGATTCACGGCTTTACGCCGGCTTGCTCAAAAAACTCTACCGCTATCGGAAGCCGGTGATTGCGGCGTTGAACGGCCCTGCCATGGCCGGAGGATGTGGTTTGGCTTCGGTGTGCGATCTGGTTGTGGCTGCGCGCTCTGCGCGCCTCGGTTACACCGAAGCGAAGATCGGCTTCGTGGGAGCGATCGTGTCTTATTTTCTGGTTCGCAACGCCGGTGAACGAGCGGCTCGAGACCTGTTGTTTACAGCGCGCCAGATCGATGCGGAAGAGGCGCGCAGAGTTGGGCTGGTGAACGAAGTGGTGGACGACCAGAATTTGCTTGCGCGAGTGCGGCAGCTTGCCGCGCACTTGTGCGCGAACAGCGCTCAATCCATCCGCGCGAGCAAGGCGTTGCTGGCACGAATCGTTTCGTCCGATTTGGATGAGGCTCTCGAATACGCCTGCCAGCTCAATGCCCGTTCACGTTCCTCTGCCGATTGCATCGAAGGCGTGGCTGCTTTCCTCGAGAAGCGCCCGCCGAGGTGGGCATGACCAGGCTCTGCGGCCTAGTGGTTTGGGGAAGCGGCCTGGTGACAGAAGGCTGAGAGGTTCAACCGTTGTCGGAAAGAGCTGGCTGGGCAGCAGGGCCGTTTCGTACGCAAGCGATCTCCCGGCCTTGCCTCGCGAGTTCGTGATACCATTGTCCAGTTTGCGATGCCGTGGCGTTCAACAACCCGTGCTCGCGAATTTCTTCCCCTATGAGTCCGGCGGCCACGAAGAACGTCTCCAGCCAAGTTGCTTACCTTGCCCAGTTTCGTCAACGCGCCGTTACCCTCAAGCAGCTGTTCGACTTTGGGTTGAATTCTTCAGCAGAGAATCTTCGCCGGGGAGCTTGTTTCCTTCACAAGGAATTACCCGTTCGCTTGGCTCATCGCATTCGCGAGCTGGAGCGCTTGCCCTTCGGCCTTTCGGAGATGCCTTCCGTTGTCCTCGTGAAGGACATGTATCTCGAATCATTCCGTGACCTCGTTGAGCTGCCGTGCCCGGCGACGTTCCAGGATGAAGAGCGTTTCACGGAGATCATCGAGAATATCAAGCAGCGCCACAACAACGTCGTCTCGATAATGGCGCGCGGCATTCAGGAGCTGCGGCAGGCTCTCGAGACCGACGAGCTCAACCCGGAAATTCGCCAGTTCCTCGACCGGTTCTATATGTCGCGCATCGGCATTCGAATGCTGATCGGACAGCACATCGCCATGCACGAAGGTTCGCGGCCCGGCTATTCCGGTCTGATTTGCGAGAAATGCTCGCCGGCAGCGGTTGTACAGGAGGCGATTGCCGATGCGCAGAGCCTCTGCCTTCAGCACTACACGGTGGCTCCTGAGGTGGGCGTGTTCGGCAACGTCGACTTGACGTTTACCTACGTTCCTTCGCACCTGCACCATATGCTGTTCGAGCTGATCAAGAACTCGATGCGGGCCGTGGTGGAGCATCGCGGGGTGCATTACCCGCGGCTTCCGACCATCCGTGTCGTGGTGGCTGAGGGATATGAAGACGTGACGATCAAGGTTTCTGACGAAGGCGGTGGCATTCCTCGCAGCGGCATCTCCCGCATCTGGACCTATCTCTACACCACCGCGGATGCCTCCCGCATGGCACCCAGGACGATCTACCACAGCGACTTTCAGGCGCCACTGGCAGGCCTAGGCTACGGGTTGCCGATCAGCCGTCTCTACGCGCGGTACTTTGGTGGTGAGCTGCAGGTGATTTCGATGGAGGGTTATGGAACCGATGCCTACCTCCACTTGAAACGCCTGGCAACGACCGAAGAGTCCATTCCCAGAAGGCTTTGAGCTAGAGCGTTCCAGGCACGTCTGCCTGTTTTCTGGAGAGACTGGTTGCAGGACCCCTGAGCTTGCCAGGAAACTGGCTCTCGCCGTCCTGCCTCGATTGTCCAATCAGGGCACCGGAAGTTCCCACTCGACAGTTTTTCTTCCGTCTCCGATCCTCACCATCGATCTTGCGCCCATCATTTGGCTTTGTGGCTCACGGGTCCACATGAGATAGCGCCCTGGGGGCAAGGTGTGGCTGGTTGGGCTGCTGAAGCTGGGAAACTGGCTCGGTTCTGTTTCCTTGACGACTTCCGTAAGCTTCGGCAGGTAGAGAACCTGGAGGTTTCTTTGCTCGCGTTGACCCTTGCGAGTTCTGACGATGACGGTCACCATGCCACCCAGGCCAACCCCAGCTTTTCGGCAATGGTCTGCTTTGATGCGCAAGTCGTCAGCCGCAGCCTGCAGCGCGAGAAAGGCGGGTCCCTCTTGCTTCGACTGCAACGCGAGGTCAAGCGATTCCAGCGAGAGATGCAAGGATGCGACGTAATCGGACGAGACCGTGGCTGTCGGAGTCCAGCTTCGAACCAGTTCATTCACATCCGCTGTGGCGGACGCGGCCATCCGGCGAGCATCGATGGCGGTGAGCTTTTGCGAAATGCGCCAGAGGCGGTCTCGCAAGGCATACAGTGTCTGACGAACGTCAGAGACCGCCGAAATCGCCGGCGGTTTGGGTTCACCCCCAGACTGCATCCGGTCGCCCCACCCGTTGAAGAGACTTATCCCGAAAGGGAACTGGCCGGTCAAAACGAGCGTGAGGACGCACCACGTCCTGGCTGAAGATCGAGCTCCAAGCCCGCCTGAAATCGAACACAAGCAAGCAGTCAGGCTGCGCCTCATCTTGGTGCGACACTCAAGAGAGAAACAGGGATGACTCGATACCTGCGGGTTGCTGCACGCTCGAAGAGCAGCTGGGCTTGCTTAGGAAGACCGTCGGGCTTTAGCCCAAGTTCCCCAGAAAAAAACTATGGCTCTTCGTGGAATCGTGTGGGTCAAAGTGCCCCCCAACCCCCCCGAAAGGGCCGTCAGATCAGATTGGGTTCAGTGAGGCGGTGAGGATCTTGAGA
>VFZK01000043.1 GCA_016871215.1 Acidimicrobiia bacterium
AGCTGTTCGAGCAACCGGACTTCTTCAGGGGTCAGGACTAACTTGGGTCGAGTCGATTGTCTAGCCATGCCTCTAGCATAGCAGAGAATTGATTATATAGATACTATTCAATGAAACGATATACTAGTCCTTCGGTGGACGGTGGCATCACGAATCAGGACGTTGTGGCACGCTCGGAACCAGTGCGCGCAAAGGAGAACCCCCCGGAGAGAGAAGACGAAATACTCCAGCCATCGAAAGCCGCTGCACCGGTCCCGCCGCTGACTCGTCCGGCAGCCAGCCCGCTCTTGCCAATGAGTTTGGATCAGGGTTTCGGATCGATCGACGCAAGTACCTCGCCCCAAGAGACTCCTTTTCCAGCCCAGCCCCCGAAGCCACCGCTCGCAGTCGCTGGCCCTCCGCAACCACCAGCTCCCATCCCACCGGCGGCGCTCCCAAGCTCGACGCCGCAGGTCATTCAGCTGCCGGATGTCCGCATCTTCGACCAGATCACCCAACCGAGCCCCATCAGCTCCCAGGGGAAAGCAGATCGCAGAATAGAACCGCAGACCGAGGAGCCGAGGGAGTTGGACTCCCCGGCAAGCGCGATTGCCCAGATCAAGAAGTATTTGTATCAAGAAGAGTACGACTTGTGCACCCGCGATCTTGCCAGAATCCGTGAGCGGTTTCCTCGGAATGCTGAGATCCAGGCGTTCGTTGAAAACACATCAAAAAGGCTGGCAGAGCTGCAGCGCCTGAAGAAGTTTGAGGTGCAAGCCCGGGAGTTGATGGCATCGGCAGTCGCTTTCTACCAGGAAGGAAAGCGGGAGGAATCTCTGATTGCTGTGCGCGATATATTGCGAGTCAACCCAAACCATGTGCAGGCCAGAGAGTTCGTGGGCTTCGTCGAGCGCCACCGGGGCAGGGGCCGTGGCAAGCAGCCTCCCATTCGGAACGTAAGAACCTGCCGGTCGTGTGGCAGCGAGGTTGATGCTGTCAGCCAATTCTGCTATCGCTGTGGCAAACGGCTTTGATCCGGATTTCTATGCGGCCTATTACCGGATCAAGTCCGGACGCTCCCATCGGCGAACGGAATTCCAGGGCAGTGTGTCCGGGTAATTGCCCCGATCGTGGGTGATCCGGTTTAATCGATCCGCCGAGACCGTCGTGCAGAATCACTTCGCCTAGGCTGGCAGTTCGCGCAGAAATGCGTTCCGCGCTGGCCGACGACGATCCGCTGGATGGCGGTTCGACAGCGGTGGCACTTCTTTCCTTCGCGGCCATACACCCGCAGCGTCTCCTGGTTGTTCCCCGCTTCGCCGTCTGCGTTGAAGTAGTTCTGGAAACTAGTTCCTCCCTGCCTTAGGCCACGCCGCAGGACTTTGGGGATCGTCTTAAAGAGGCGTCGCTTCTCCTTATCCGACAGTGAGTGTGCCAAACGCTGGGGGTGGATGCCGGCTTCGAACAGCGCTTCGTCAGCATAGATGTTGCCAACTCCGGCCACGAAACGCTGGTTGAGCAGCAACGATTTGATTGGCAGTTTGCGGCTGAGGATTCGCTCCTGGAAGTTTGAGTAGGTGTAAGCGGAGCCGAACGGTTCCGGCCCAAGTTGCCAGAATTCCTTCGCCTCATGGAACTCTTCGACTCGATAGAGACGCCATTTCCCGAACTGGCGAATGTCGCGGTAGTGCATGGCTTTGCCATCGCCAAAATAGAAGCTGATGTGGGTGTGTTTGTCCACCGGATGTTGGCGAGCCTGCTGCAAGCCAGTCACTGTGACAACGAAGCGGTCGTCATCCTTCCTGCTTCGATCCCAGTAGGTCAACTGTCCCGACATGCCTAGATGGACCAGAAGCCGATACTCGTCGAACACAAAGACGAGGAACTTGCCTCGCCGCTCGATGCCACGAATGGACTGCCCTCCGAGTGCGGCGGCAAGCTCATTTGGCTTGGGGCGCAGAACGATTCGATTGCATCGGATCTCGACGCGTTCGATTCGGTGGTTGCAGACGTGCCGCAGCAAACCGAGGCGGATCGTTTCGACTTCAGGGAGTTCCGGCATAACGCGAAGAGAGGGCGCTCCTTCGGATAGCTGTCGCCGAATTATCAGCGACCTGAGACTGCAATGCAACACGTCCTCTAGCGACCTCGCAAGGCAGCTGCGATGCTTTCCGGGTCTTGCCGTTGTGAGAGTTCCCTTGAGCAGTCCAGGGCTATACTCTCTTCTCCACCTGTGCGAGAATACGCGGCACAATGAAACTGCTGCTGGCTTACCTCAGACAGTACTGGAAGCTCGTGTTACTCGCGCTCTTCCTGGCCGCTGTCAACCAGATTTTTTCTCTCCTCGACCCGCTCATCTTCCGGCATGTCATCGACGATTACGCGACCCGTTACAAGGAATATACGACCGCGCAGTTCTTCAACGGAGTGAGCCTGCTGCTGGGAGCTGCCATCGGTGCAGCCTTTGTGTCGCGCGTTGCCAAGAACTTCCAGGACTACTACATCAACGTCATTGTGCAGCGGTTGGGCGCCCAGATCTACTGCGATGGGTTGCGGCACTCCCTTGAGCTTCCCTACAGCGTCTTTGAGGATCAACGGAGCGGCGAAACGCTGGGGAAGCTTCAAAAGGTGCGAGTGGACGTCGAGAAGTTGACGGTGGCCTCGATCAACATCGTCTTCACTTCGTTGGTCGGTGTGTTGTGGGTCATGGGATACGCCGTGAGCGTCCACTGGGTGATTGCGGTGGTTTACTTCACGACGGTTCCGGTGCTCGGGCTGCTGAGTTCAGTCCTAAGCCGCAAGATCAAGCGAATCCAGAAGCTCATTGTGGGTGAAACCACGGCGCTGGCGGGATCAACGACGGAGTCGCTGCGGAACATCGAGCTGGTGAAGAGCCTCGGTCTGGCACAACAGGAGATCGAAAGGTTGAACAAGACCACCGGCAGGATTCTGCAACTTGAGCTGAAGAAGGTGCGCTATCTGCGCAGCCTGAGCTTCGTGCAAGGCACGTCGGTCAACTTCCTCAGGAACAGCATTTTGTTTCTCATGCTCTACCTGATTTTCGCGCAACAAATCTCGGTGGGACAGTTCTTCGCACTCTGGATTTACTCCTTTTTCATTTTCGGCCCCCTGCAAGAATTGGGCAGTGTGATCAACACGTATCGCGAAGCGGAAGTCTCACTGAACAACTTCGACGAAATTCTGAAGACGCCGAAGGAACCGAAGCCGGCCGATCCTGTCCCGCTGTCTGAGCTTCACCGGTTGGAGTTTTCGCAAGTGAGTTTCCGCCATCGGTCATCGGCAACGCATGCCCTGGCAGGGATCTCGTTTGCTGTCGAGCGCGGTGAAACGATCGCGTTTGTCGGCCCCTCGGGCGCTGGCAAGACGACGCTGGTGAAGCTGCTCGTAGGGCTGTATCTCCCCCAGGAAGGGCAGATTCTCTACGACGGGATTCCGATGACGCATGTGGATCTGGATCGCTTGCGGGAGCGGATCGGGTTTGTCACACAAGATACCCAACTATTTTCGGGATCCATCCGTGAGAATCTGATCTTCGTGAATCCCAAGGCCACGGATGCCGATTGCCTGAATGTCCTGAAAAAGGCCGCTTGCCAGCGCCTCCTGGAACGTGCCGACAAGGGGCTCGACACCGTCATCGGCGAGGGTGGGGTCAAGGTTTCGGGCGGCGAGAAGCAACGCTTGTCCATCGCGCGGGCGCTGCTAAGGCGCCCCAGCCTGTTGGTGTTTGACGAAGCAACCTCCTCGCTCGATTCGCTGACTGAGGAGGAGATCGGCGAGACGGTCCGCGAAATTTCCGAGCGCGGCGACCTCATCACGATTCTGATCGCCCATCGGCTCTCAACCGTGATGTATGCAGATCGAATCTTCGTACTCGAGCGAGGCCAGATCATTGAGTCGGGTCGTCATGACGAGCTGCTTGACCTGAAAGGCCTGTACTATGCGATGTGGCGGCAGCAGATCGGCGAGCGTGAAACGGCTGCTGCGATCAGCGTGCCAAGCAAAGTGCGGGCTTGAGGCATGATTCCCATGCATGGGGCAACTAGCACAAAACGGGCCCTCCGCTCAGAGCTACTCCTTCCGCTCAACCCGAGAAAGCGAGACCAGTGAAAATTCGTTCTGCTGCCGCCGCCCTTCTCTGCGTTTGTGTCTTGCCCTATCCGCTGCAAGCCTGGGGGCTCGACGTTCATCGCTTTGTCACCAGCGGCGCCATCGATGCCCTGCCGAGCCATATTCGGCCCTTCTTTGTGAAGCATCGGAATTTCATCGTGGAGCATTCCGTCGATCCGGACCTGTGGCGCAATGCCGGCTTTACGGAAGAGCCGCCCCGTCACTATCTGGATCTCGACTCCTATGGAACCTATCCGTTCAAAGCCCTGCCCAGGGACCGTGCAGCAGCGATTCGCAAGTTTGGGCGCGAAAAGCTCGAGCGTGAGGGCCAGCTGCCCTGGAGAGTGGATGAAGTTTTTGGAAGGCTGGTACAGGCGTTCCAGGAGCAGAAGACCGGCGGGCGTCCCTATTCGCTGGACGACATCAAGTTCTTCACAGCCGTCATATCGCATTACGTCAGTGATGCGCACGTCCCTTTTCACGCGGTGAAGAACTACGATGGCCAGCTGACAAACCAACATGGTCTGCATTCGCGCTTCGAAACAGAGGCCGTGCTTCGCTACCAGCCGCAGCTGTCGATTCGCCCTGGAGCGCTGGTTTCAGTTGCGAGCCCGATTGATTTCGTGTTCGATGCCTTGCTGCGGAGCTTCACTTTTGTCGACCCGATTCTGAAAGCTGACGGCGAAGCGGTACGCGGTCGAGAAGTATACGATGACGGTTACTTCGACCAGTTCTTCGGCAAAGTGCGACCCATCTTGGAACGCCAGCTGGGCGATTCGATCAGCAGTGTGGCCTCAATCATCGTTTCGGCTTGGGAGAAAGGCGGGCGCCCAGATCTGCCGCTTGAAGTGAAACGCCCACCGAAGAAGGTGACTCGGGGTCGCTCGTGATCTGTCTGCAACGATTCCTTCAACACAGATTCCATAACAAAGTGATGAGAACCTGCCTTGCAATTCGAAGAAAACCCCAGCACTCCCCTTCCAATCCTGATTTAGCGGAGTAGAAAAAGATAAACAGAAGTCCTGTCTTTTTAAACGAGTCCAAAACTGACCTCGTTCGGGTGCAATCCGCTAGGACCCAAGACAGACGGGTCATTGAGGCCTTTTCCGACGGGATTTACACAGAGTTTTCCACAGATTCTGTGCGCCCTGTGCCGAGGTGATTGCGAACAGCCATCAGTCGATCTGGATGAGAAAGCCACCAAAAGGCGGGGCTACGCGCCAATGCGGAACTTCTTGAGTCGGTCCACGACCGACTGGGGCGCTTCGACTTCAACCAGGACTTGGTCGTCTACGTACGAGCGCTCGATCAGCCGGCCGCAGGCGTACAATCGGGAAAGGAGGTCTCCGTTCGTCTGTCTGAATAGAAACCGGGCTCTGACGAGCGGATCGGAGGACAGGAGTTCGTCGATTCTTTGCAGAAGATTGTCGACACCGAGGCCTTGAGTCGCAGAAACACAGAGAGAATTTACGTAGCACCCGGGAGCGGACGGGGCCGGACACAAGTCGATCTTGTTGTAGACCTCCAGAACGGGTTTCGCGGACAGCTTCAGCTCTTCCAGAACACGAAGGACCGCGTCTCGCTGCTGTTCCCGGTGGGGACTGGACAAGTCAATCACGTGGAGCAGCAAATCGGCCTGCGCCAGTTCCTCCAGCGTGGCCCGAAACGCCGAGACGAGGGTTGTCGGCAGTTTGTGTATGAATCCGACCGTGTCTGAGAGGACCGCTTCGCGATTCGAGGGCAGCTTGATCCGGCGCAACAGCGGATCGAGAGTGGCGAAGAGCCTGGCGGACGCGAAAGCTCTAGCCTGGGTGAGAGCGTTGAACAGCGTCGACTTGCCGGCGTTGGTGTAGCCCACTAACGAAATCGCCGGCACTGGGATCGACTGGCGGTGAGCGCGGTGCAAACCGCGGTGGGAGCGAACCCGCTCGAGCTCTTCCTCGATCTTGTGAATGCGTTTGTGGATCTTGCGCTGATCGGTTTCCAGCTTCGTCTCGCCAGGCCCGCGCGTTCCAATGCCGCCGCCCAGCCTCGACAGCTCCACGCCGTGCCCTGCCAGGCGCGGCAGCATGTAGTTCAACTGCGCCAATTCCACCTGAAGCTTGCCCTCGCGCGTGCGCGCCCGGCTGGCAAAAATGTCGAGAATCAGCTGAGTGCGATCGATCACCCGACAACCAATTCTTCGTTCGATGTTCCGCTGCTGCGCTGGCGAGAGATTCTCGTCGAAGATGACTATTTCCGCTTGAAAACGCTGCGTGGCCTCTTCGAGTTCGCGAAGTTTTCCGGAGCCAATCAAGGTTGCGGCGTCGTAGTGCTCGCGCTCTTGAACCAGGCGAGCGCTCACATCGCCTCCTGCGGAAGCAGTGAGCGATGCCAGTTCGTCCAGCGACTCTTCCAGGCTGAGCGGCGCTTGCGGGCTCGAGTTTCTTGAAGAAGTCTTGAGGGCACAACCGACGAGTACAGCTCTTTCCCGACGAGTGCTTGCGGCAGGCATACCTAGCTGGAGGTTTCTACGGAAGCACTGGCAGGCGCGCTGGCGGAAGCGCTGAAGGAGCGCCCCGCCGCGACAGTGGAGATCGCGTGCTTGAAAATCAACTGATCCTGGTTGTTGGATTCCAGAATCACCGAGTACTTGTCAAAACTCTTGATTCTTCCCGTCAGCTTCACTCCGCTCATCAAGTAGATGGTGGTCGCCGTCTTGTCCCGGCGTGCGTTGTTGAGAAAGACGTCCTGGATGTTCTGAACCGGTTTCTCCATGCTTTTTCTCCAAAGGGTGAACGCCGACGCTCGAAGCTGACGGTTGTTATTGTAATGGTGTCGGCAACAGATTCGCAAAGCGAAAGTTTTCCGATGCGCCCGCTGGGGGTGCGAACACATTCTTCTGGGCATGCCCAGAGCCGCTAGGGCTGGGACGGTTCCTGCCAGTCGATCGAGGCGGCGCTTTTGCGTGCGCTATAGGCCAGGAATGATGAAGTAGACAGGCTGAAGAAAGCGAAGATCAATACGTAGAGCGGGCGTTCAGCCCAGGCGATGCGCGCCACGCCGGCGAGTTCCACGGTCAGCACCAGCAGAAACAACAGCAGAAAACACCAGCCGACGGCCAATCCGTTCAGCGTGTGGCGGCCGGTCGAGTATCCCGCCACCGCCGCCAGAAAGCAGGCAAAAACAGCGATCGTCAAGCACTCCTGGCGCACTTGCGATGAGACGGGGAGCACCGCTTTCCACTTCTCCAGCAGAGGGATGAGCACGGTCAGAAAGCTGGCGACTGCCTTGCACAATTCGTAATAGGGCCGGATGGATCTCGGCAGCACCTTATCCATGGCATTGCTTGCAAGCGGTCTCGCGCGTCATTCGCAGATGAAATCTCTCCGCAGAGCCATGCGGGTCGTGGCAGAGGACGCACTCGGCCAGGACCTCGCTGTTGTGACTGTGAGCCGCTGGAAATGCTTTCTGCTCGTGGCAGGTGAAACAAGTCTCTGCAATCGAGCTCTTCCTGAAATCTTTCTCTCCAGCGTGGCAAGCGGCACATTCTGCCTGAGGGGGATGCTCTTTGTAGACTTTCCAGCCAGGCGGAGTCTCTGTCGGACCCGAGGCAACGAAGAATTCGATCTTCTGGAATCCGCCAGCATGCTTCCAGAGCAGCTCGTGCTTTCCGGCCGGCGCCGACACAGAAAGCGCTTGCCTTCCGCCGCGGTCCTGAGGCTGCCTGATGGGTTTGCCATCCAACCAGATCTCACCGGTTCGGGCGATGATTTGCAGCGCTCCAGACTGCAAAACCGACCGGTCGCTGGGACGTAGAATGCCTGCTGTCTGAGGTTCCTGCGCCCTGGCGGCACCTGCTGCCTGCGCCAGACCAGCCAAGAAGAGAGTGAGAAGGCATCTTGTTGCGGCACGCTGGGTCATCGTCGCTCACGAAACAACTCAAGAGCTTCCATTCACCACCAGTTTCAGGAAACGCCGTTTGCCAACCTTGAGGATGAATGACCCGGGCTGGGCAAGGTCGAGATCCGCCTTGACGTTCGAGATTCTCTGGTCGTTGAGGCTGACAGCATCCTGTTCAATAAGCCGGTGTGCCTCGGCAACCGAACTGGCGAGACCGAGTTGCGCGATGAGCTTCGTCAGCCGAACTTTTTCTGGACGCGCTTGCAACCACTTTTCCTCAATCCTTTCGGGTGCGAGTCCCAACTGAAAAACCCGATTGAACTCCTCTTCGGCTCGATTGGCTTCGTCCATCGAATGGAAATCGCGAATGATGAACTTAGCCAACTGCATCTTTGCTTCCTTCGGGTGCTTCTTGCCGTCGGAAACATCCTGACGCATCAGGTCGATCTTCCAGATCGGCAAATCGGTGCACAACTCGTAATAGCGATACATCGCGTGGTCTGGAATCGACATCACCTTCCCAAACATCTCTTTCGGCGATTCCTTGATCCCAATGTAGTTGTTCAGCGACTTGGACATCTTCTGCACACCGTCTAAGCCTTCCAGAATCGGCATGGTCAAGACGATCTGCGGCTCCTGGCCGTACTCCTTTTGCAGTTCACGCCCGACCAGCAGGTTGAATTTCTGGTCCGTGCCTCCCAGTTCCACGTCTGCCTGAAGTGCGACCGAGTCATAACCCTGCACAAGCGGGTAGAGCAATTCGTGAATCGAAATCGGCTGGTTGTTTTTGAGCCGGTTCGCGAAATCGTCGCGCTCGAGCATCCGCGCCACCGTATAGCGGGATGCGAGCCAAACAAACTCTTCACTCGTGAGAACTGACATCCAACGGCTGTTGAAATCCAGAACGGTCTTGTCGGGATCCAGGATCTTGAACACCTGTTCCTTATAGGTTTCGGCGTTCGCGAGCACTTCGTCCTTGCTGAGCTGTTTGCGCGTCACGTTCCGCCCGCTGGGATCGCCAATCAGACCGGTGAAGTCGCCGATCAGGAAAATCACAATGTGGCCGAGATCCTGAAAATGTTTCAGCTTTCGGATGAGCACCGTGTGGCCAAGGTGCAAGTCGGGTGCCGTAGGATCGAATCCGGCTTTAACCCGCAGCGGTTGCCCCCTTTGAGTGGCTCGTGTGAGTTTCGACTGGAGCTCTTGCTCGCGGATAATTTCAACGCAGCCTTTCTTCAGGTAGTCAAGCTGCTCTTCGGTTGTCAGGCTGAGACGCATCAATGTGAGCACTCAGGAAATCGGAACTGCGCGGCGACCTTCAATTCGAATCTGTCCGTTCAACACGATCTGGATGGCTTTGGAATAGATTTGGTGTTCCTGCTCGAGGATTCTTGCAGAAAGCGACTCCTCGGTGTCTCCGTCCAGAACGGGAACGACGGCTTGAGAGATGATCGGTCCGCTGTCGAGACCTTCGTCCACGAAGTGCACGGTGCAGCCAGAGACCTTCACACCGTACTCGAGAGCCTGCCGCTGTGCTTGGAGTCCAGGAAAGGCGGGCAGAAGCGAGGGATGAATGTTCAGAATGCGATTCGGAAAAGCTCGAATGAAGCTGGGGCTCAGCAAGCGCATGAAACCTGCCAAGCAAACCAGGTCGACGCGCCTCTTGTGCAAGATATCGACGACTTGTTGGTCGAATGCCTCCCGTGCCAGCCCTTTCGAACTCACGAAGGCAACGTCCAGACCGCGCTCGCGCGCTCGCCGCAAGCCCGGCGCGGTTTCGATGTTGCTGACGACAACGGCGATTTCAGCGTCGAGCTTGCCTTCATCGATTCGTTGCGCGATCGCTTCGAAATTCGAACCTCGGCCCGACAGCAGGATGCCAACCCGTTTCATGGTTCGTAGATCACGTGCCGTTTTCCCGGTCGAATGGCACCGATGACATAGACTGCCTGTTTCTGGCTTCCGAAGTAGGCCTGAATCGCGGACACGCGATGGGCAGACACCACAACCACCATGCCGATTCCCATGTTGAACGTACGCAACATTTCTGCCTCGTCAATGCGGCCCATTTTCTGCAGAATTCCAAAAATGGGCAAGCCAGGCCAGCTGCCTACGCGAATCACGGCAGCACAGCCTGTCGGCAGACTGCGGGGAACATTTTCCGTGAGGCCACCGCCGGTGATGTGTGCCATTCCCTTAATCCAACCTTTGTCCACAAGCGGTTTGAGGACGGGCAGGTAATTCAAGTGGGGTGCTAGGAGCGTTTCCCCGATTGGCTTCTTGAGGCCGGGAAGCCGGGTCTCGGTGCCATACCCCGATTTCTCGAGAAGCAGTTTTCGGGCGAGCGAGTAACCGTTCGTGTGCAAGCCGGCGGAAGGCAACCCCAGAATCACGTCGCCCGGGCGAATGCTGCGTCCGTCGACAATCTTGGCCTTATCGACCACACCTACGATGAACCCGGCTAAATCGTACTCCCCGTCCTTGTAGAATCCGGGCATCTCGGCAGTCTCCCCACCGAGAAGAGCGCACCCGGCTTCGCGGCAACCGGCGGCGACACCCTCAACCACCTTGGCGATAATGTCGGGAACCATCCTTCCGGTGGCGATGTAATCCATGAAGAACAGTGGCGCCGCACCCTGCACGAGAATATCGTTAACGCAATGCGATACCAGATCGCGCCCGACGGTGTGGTGAATGCCGGTCGCAAAGGCAACCTTCAACTTCGTTCCAACCCCGTCCACGCTGGAAACCAACACCGGATGGGAAGGCTTGCCACGCCTAAGGGAGAACAGGCCCCCGAAGCCCCCGATTTCCGTCAATACCTCCGGCGTAAACGTACGCCTCGCGAGCGTCTTGATCCTTTTCTTCGCGAGATTAGCCTGATCGATGTCGACACCGGCTTCACGATAGCTGGAAACGGGCATGTCGGGGAGTTGGCTCCAAGAGATTTTCAAAACGGCGCCGAATGATGCATTCTGACGAAGCCACAATATAGCCAGCTTCGGGGAACGAACGGCGGGCTGAGGCGGCATCCAGCGGTGTCCCGCTCATTCGACTTCTTACCGAGGCACGGGGTCGCCAAGCTGCACCAAAGCGTTCGGAAATTCGACGGGATAGCTTCCCGTATAGCAGGCAGTGCAAAAGCGTGGTTGCTTCTCCAAATCGCCGCAGGCGCGCAGCAGTCCGTCGTGACTGAGATAGCCCAGCGAGTCCGCTTCAATGTATTTGCAAATCTCCTCAACCGAATGAGTGGCAGCGATGAGCTCGCGTTTGGTCGGCGTGTCAACACCGTAGTAGCAGGGCGAAATGGTGGGCGGGCAGCTGATGCGCATGTGCACTTCACGGGCCCCAGCGGATCGCACCATCTTGACGATTTTCCGGCTGGTTGTTCCTCGTACGATCGAATCGTCTACCAACACGACCCGCTTACCGTTCAAAAGGTCGTCGACCGGATTCAGCTTGATTCTGACGCCAAAGTGCCGGATGGATTGTTTCGGCTCGATAAAGGTGCGCCCGACATAGTGGTTCCGGATCAGACCGAACTCAAATTGAAGGCCGCTTTCCCGCGCAAAACCAAGAGCCGCAGCCACACCCGAGTCGGGAATGGGTACCACGATGTCGGCCTCCACGGGCTGTTCTTGGGCTAAATACACTCCCAGCTGGTAGCGGCTTTGGTACACCGACCGGCCAAAGATCTGGCTATCGGGTCGCGAGAAATAGACGTACTCGAAAATGCAAAACGCGGACTGCGCTGGCGGAAGCATCTTGCGAGATTCGACCCCGTTCTCAGAAAAGATGAGCATTTCGCCTGGTTCGACTTCGCGTTCGAACTCGGCATCGATGAGGTCGAAGGCACAGGTTTCAGAGCCAACAACCGGCGAACCGTCCAGCCAGCCAAAGCAGAGTGGACGGAATCCGCGAGGGTCGCGCACCACGATCATCTTCTCTTGAGTCAAAATTATCAGCGAGTAGGCGCCCGTAATCTGCAGCAGAGCCTCTTGGATAGCTTCTTCGATGGTGAGCTGGTGCGACCTGGCAATGAGATGCAGAATGACTTCGCTGTCGCTCGTCGACCAAAAAATGGAGCCTTCGGCCTCCAACAGATTACGAATCTCTTGCGCATTGACGAGGTTTCCATTGTGGCAAAGCGCCAAATCCCCTTTGCTGCACTTGACTTGGATCGGTTGCGCGTTCTTCACAGAGCTATCTCCCGCCGTTGAATAGCGGGTATGGCCGATCGCCACGTCGCCTTTCAGCTCCTCGAGGTGCGCTTCGGTGAAAATGTCCGCCACATGCCCCATGCCTTTGCACGCAAAAAGGCGATGGCGGTCTGTGGAAACCATGCCAGCACTTTCCTGTCCCCGATGCTGGAGCGCGTAAAGCCCAAGGTAGGTGATTCTCGCTGCGTCCGGGTGTTTGTAGACTCCGAAGATGCCACACTCTTCACGAAATTTGTCGAACATCGTCGCTTCCGAAATCCTGCAGGCTGCTTTGGTCTCGAATTCCTCGCTAGCGCTGGAAGTACTGTCCCAGCGAACTGCTCCAGATGCTCTCCAACTCGGCCACTGGCTCGTCGATCAAAACGGAGCCCCGATCCTCAACGATGAGCCGATCGCCACCCACGGTGCCCAGTCGCAACCATTCGACTCCATGCCTGGAGGCAATCTGTTGCACTGCTCTGCAATCCGTTTCGTCCAGTGTCACTAGAATGCGCGACTGGTATTCTCCGAACATCGCCTCCGTCGGGAACTCCCCGGCTGGCACTTGCAGACGAGCTCCGTGCCGTGGTGCGCGGAAACTCGAAAAGCTCATCTCCGCCAGAGCGACCGCCAGCCCTCCATCTGAGCAGTCGTGCGCCGCCCGAATCAGACCGTTTCGAATACCTTCCAGGCAGGCGTTCTGCACGCCACGCTCCTGGTGTAAATCGAGTGGCGGGCACGGAAGACGGTTCGCCCACAGTGTGTAGGCATCTTTGGGGCTCTCCATGTCAGCAGCGAACGCGACGAAGGCTTGGCTCAGGGCCTCCAAATACTCACTGCTTGGCCTTGTCACCTGGCCTAAGAGAGCGACGATCTGGCCATCGGCCGGAAACCAGCAGCGGGTCGTCCGGGTGATGGGTTCGATGAGCCCCACAATCCCGATCACTGGAGTCGGGTAGATACCTTCTCCGAGCGTCTCATTGTACAGGCTCACGTTGCCACCCGTCACTGGGGTTTCGAAAACCCGGCACGCCTCGGCCATGCCGTCAATAACTTCGCTGAACTGCCACAGGATCTCCGGCTTCTGGGGGTTGCCAAAATTCAGGCAATTGGTGGCCGCCAGCGGCAGCGCTCCGGCACAAACCAGGTTGCGGCAACATTCCGCGACTGCGATCTGCGCCCCGCGCCTGGGGTGACGGCGGCAGTAGCGACCGTTGCCGTCCAGGCTGATTGCCAACGCTTTGTCGGTCCCTTTGATGCGTATGACGGCTGCGTCTCCTCCTGGCAATTGCACGGTGTTGGTCCGCACCATGTGATCGTATTGCCGGTACACCCATTCTTTGGAAGCCAGGTTGGGGGAAGAGAGGAACTTTCGCAGCACTGCGCCACAAGCTAACTGGGACCGAGCCGTCCGGCGGGGTTCCGGGCTGCGGTGGCTTTCTACTGGCCTTTGCAGGGGGCGCTGGTAGACGGGAGCCTCGTCGGTCAGTGCGGCGTTGGGTATCTCGGCAGCCAGCTTGCCATGGTCCTTCACACGCAACAAACCGTCTGCCGTGACATGGCCGATCGTGACGGCATCGACTTCCCATTTGCGAAAAACCTGGAACACTTCTTCTTCCCGGCCTTTCTCGGCAACGAGCAGCATGCGCTCTTGCGACTCGCTGAGCATGATCTCATAAGGCGTCATGCCCGTCTCGCGTTGCGGCACGAATTGCAGGTCGATCTCAATTCCAGTGCCCGCGCGACCGCCCATTTCGCAAGTCGAACAGGTAAGACCGGCAGCGCCCATATCCTGAATGCCGACGACTGCCCCGGTTTTCATGGCTTCGAGGCAGGCTTCGAGCAACAGTTTTTCCAGAAAGGGGTCCCCGACTTGTACATTGGGACGCTTGCTTTCGGATTCTTCGTCAAACTCGGCTGAAGCCATCGTGGCGCCGTGAATCCCATCGCGGCCCGTTTTCGAGCCGACGTAAATCACCGGGTTGCCAACGCCCACCGCTTTCCCGTAAAATATCTGATCCTTCCGGAAGAGCCCCAACGCGAAGGCGTTCACGAGCGGGTTGCTGGAGTACGACTCCTCGAACACGACCTCGCCGCCAATAGTGGGCACTCCGAAGCAATTGCCATAGCCGGCAATTCCGGCCACTACGCCTTCCATGATGCTGCGGTTCTTGACCTGATCCAGCGGGCCGAATCGCAGAGAGTTCATCGCCGCAATCGGCCGCGCCCCCATCGTGAAGATGTCGCGCAGTATGCCGCCCACTCCCGTCGCGGCCCCTTGGTAAGGCTCGATAAAACTGGGATGGTTGTGCGATTCGATCTTGAAGGCGATCGCGTAATCGCCGCCGATGTCGATAATGCCGGCATTCTCGCCGGGCCCCTGCAGGACTCGCTGACCGGTGGTTGGCAGGCGTTTCAGATGCACCTTCGAGCTCTTGTAGCTGCAGTGCTCGCTCCACATCACACTGAAAATGCCCAATTCGGTCAGGTTTGGCTGGCGTCGGAGTACCTGAACGATGCGCTGGTATTCTTCCTCCGTCAGGTTGTGGTGGGAGAGGAGCTCAGGCGTTATTTCGCTTTCTGCGAGCATCATCGACGCGTCATCCGGCATTGGGAGATTCGTTCCATCGGCCCTCCCCTCTCTCGAGGCGAGCCGCTCTTATGGCTGACATCAGCTGCGTGTGGTCAACAGCTCAAGTGATTGAACCATGGACTGGAATACGACCAGCCCATCATCGCTGCCAAGCAGCGCTTCGCTGGCCCGCTCGGGGTGCGGCATCATACCAAGCACGTTTCTTTGCAGGTTGCAGATGCCTGCGATGTTCGCCAGCGACCCGTTGGGGTTGGCCGCTTCGGTGATCTGTCCGTCTTCGCTGCAGTATCGAAAAACGATCTGACGGTTCCGTTCAAGTTGCGCCAACGTCGCTTCGTCTGCGAAATAATTTCCTTCCATGTGGCCAATGGGAATCTGAAGCACCCTGCCCGGCTGTGCCAAACCGGTGAACGGAGTGTCCCCGGTTTCTACTCGTACATAGACGTGCCGGCAGACGTACTTGAGTCCGTTGTTTCTGAGCATGGCTCCAGGCAGCAAGCCAGACTCGAGCAGGATCTGAAAGCCGTTGCAGATTCCGATAACAAGCCCGCCGGTGGCTGCGAACTCTCTAACGGCTTCCATCACCGGAGAGAATCGGGCGATCGCACCGGTCCGCAAATAGTCGCCGTAGGAAAAGCCTCCGGGGACCACGATCGCATCGCAGCCTTTCAAATCTTTGGTTGCATGCCAGATGAACTCTACTGGCCGATGGAGCACCTTGCTTACCATGTGATACGCATCATGCTCGCAATTACTGCCAGGGAACATCAACACGCCGAATTTCATAGGACTCCTTCCTACAACAGGCGGCACCTCGCTACCCCCTCGCTGGGACGATCTGACACCGATTTGCAGACTCTGCCGAGATCGGAGGGTCCAGCAGCTGAGCCCATCACCTGCATTGAATCCCAATCAAGCCGCGCAGCCTCGCCTACGGGTGGGCTTCGACCGCTTCGAGTTCGTAGCGAAACTCTTCGATGACTGGATTCGTGAGCACACTTTTCGCCATTTTTTCGATTTCCGCCCTGGCCTGATCGGCCGAGAGCGTGGGATCGAGAGAGATCTCGAAAAACTTCCCCTGGCGCACGTCGTTCACGCTTCGGTAGCCCAGACTCTGCAAGCTGTGGTGGATCGTCTTGCCCTGCGGATCGAGCACACTCTTTTTCAGATTGACGAATACCCTTGCTTTCATTGAAAGCGACCGAGCCTTTCCGCTCTAAGATCCATAAATTCGACGGTAGATGGACTCCACGTGGCGAAGTTGATGCCTCAAGTCGAAGGTCTGTTCGATCTCGGCGTGTGACAAATGCCGGCCGATATCGGCGTCGGCCAGCACCAACGGCTTGAAATCCCCGCCTTCCGCCCAAACTCGCATCGCGTTTCGCTGAACCCAGCGGTAGGCTTCTTCGCGAGCGACGCCTTTCCGGGTCAAATCCAGCAAGAGCTGGCCGGAGAAAACCAAGCCCTTCATCAGATTCAGATTCTGCAGCATGCGCTGCGGATAAACAAACATCTTCTCGACCAATTGGGTCGTTTTAGCCAGGAGGTAGTCCACCAAGATCGTCGAATCGGGCAAGATCACCCGTTCCACCGAGGAGTGCGAGATGTCGCGTTCGTGCCACAAGGCCATGTTTTCCAGTGCCGCCTGCAAGTTCGAGCGAACGAGCCGTGCCAGCCCGCAAATCTGTTCGCTCGTTACGGGATTCCGCTTGTGCGGCATGGCCGAAGAACCTTTCTGTCCGGGTGCAAAATGCTCTTCGACTTCGCGTACCTCAGTTCGCTGCAGCCCACGGACTTCCAAAGCGATCTTCTCCAAACTCGCCGCCGTGATTGCCAGCGCCGCCATCAATTCCGCGTGCCGGTCTCGCTGAACGATCTGCGTCGATACGGGGTCAAACTGAAGACCGAGCTTGCTGCAGACGCACTCCTCCACTTGGGGGTCGAGATGGGCAAACGTTCCTACAGCTCCCGAGATCTTTCCCACGGATACATTCTCCACGGCCTGCGTCAATCGGCGCAGGTTGCGGCGTGCCTCCTCGTACCACACCGTCATCTTCAGCCCCAAGGTGGTCGGTTCGGCGTGAATGCCATGGGTTCTGCCGATCATCACCGTCATCTTGTGCTCATACGCCCGCTTCTTCAGGACGTCCAATAGGCGATTCACTCCGTCGATCAGCAGATGGCCGGCGGCCTTAAGCTGAAGTGCCAGAGCCGTATCGACGACGTCCGAAGACGTCAGTCCGTAGTGAACATAGCGGGATTCGGGACCGACGAATTCCGCAACCGACGTTGTGAAGGCGATGACGTCGTGTTTCACCTCTTTCTCGATTTCATGAATGCGGGCTGCGTCGAAGTTCGCTTTAGACTTGATTGTCGCCACCGCGTCGCGAGGAACGATGCCACACTCGGCCAGAACTTCGCAGGCTGCGATTTCCACCGCCAGCCACTGGCGATACTTGTTCTCTTCAGACCAAATGGCGCCCATCTGGGCGCGTGTGTATCGCGGAATCAACGACAGGTCCTTTCAATGCGTCGAACCATCGAGGTCTGCTCGCACTGTAGGTCAGACTTCGATTAGCGGGCTGGGGGTATTCCTACATCCGACATACAGATGCTGCAAATCGAATCCACGTGGCTGCAATGCGTGTGCCGCTTCCATGCGAGCAATGTCGGGATGATTGTTGTTCTCGCTCAAGTGGGCCAGCACGATGTAGCGCGCCTGACCGTCGAACGACTCGCTTAAAAAGCGGCTTGCTCCCTCGTTCGATAGGTGGCCTTCGCGGCTCATGATGCGCTGCTTTAGGGCCCAAGGATACGGTCCCACTTTCAACATTTCCAAGTCGTGATTCGACTCTAGCACGATCGCGTCGCAGCCCATCAGCCTCCGAATCACCAGTTCGGTCACGTATCCGAGGTCGGTCACATGTCCGATCTTGATTCCTTCCGCTTCGAGCGTGAATCCCAAAGGATCGACTGCGTCGTGCGGAATCGCGAAAGGAGAGATCATCAGGTCTCTTAGCTGGAAGGGTTCCCCGGCCGAGATGAATTCCAGAGCGCCACTCTGGATAAACGGCTGGGTTGCCGCCCAGGTCTCTCTGCCGATGTAAACCGGCAGGGTTCGTTTCTTTTTGAGCAAACCGGGAACGCCGTTAATGTGGTCCGCATGTTCGTGGGAGATCACCAACGCATCGATGTTTTCGAGGGATTCGCCAATGGCCTTGAGGCGTTTTTGGGTTTGCGTTGGACTGAGGCCTGCGTCCAACAGGATCTTTGTTTGGGAGGTCGCGATGAAAGTACAATTTCCTGAGCTGCCACTGCCTAACACTGAAATCTTCACAGACACGGTGGACCGACCTGTCTGATCTGCTGTCGGATGGCTCTCAACGAGGGCTCATTCTCCTTGCCGGGCTGATGGTTTTTTAGAGCAGTCGTTTCTCCATGTCAATGAGTTAATTTCCGATCCAGCTTCCAGGCTGCTGGGCCTATGGCTTGGATAGGTGATGCGAACCGCCATCACAGGCGTCCCTTGCTACCACTGGCAGCGCTTAGTTGCAATCCAGGCGCTCACGTGAGATCTTCCAACCATCCAGATTTCCAAGCACAGTCAGCGCGATCTGGCGTGTATCAAACGAGGCTGTTGCCAACTCCTGGATGGATTCCGCAGTCACTGCCTCGATGCTGCTGGTCAGCTCGTCGAGCGAGAAGTACTTTCCAAAATACATCTCCTGCCGCGCCAGGTTGGACATGCGGCTGGGAGTTGACTCCAGACCCAACATCAGACTTCCCTTGAGGTAGTCCTTGGCCCGCCGGAGTTCTTCGTTGTCCACTGGGGCCTTTTTCAGCTTCCGCAGCTCATGAACGATCATGTCGACCACGCGCTCGGCTGTTTCGAGGGAGGTGCCGGCATAGATCGACAGGCAACCGGTATCGCGATACGAGTTGAGCCCTGAGAAGATGGTGTACACCAAGCCTTCCTTCTCGCGGATATTCTGAAATAGCCGAGAGCTCATGCCCCCGCCGAGAATGGTGTTCAGCAGGTAGCAGACATAGCGGTTTTGGTGCGAAAGTGGATAGGAAGGAACGCCGAGGCAGATGTGCACCTGCTCCAACTCTTTTTTGCTGCGCATGCTGATTCGGCTGTGGGTGTGAGCTGGAACTTCGACATGCCCGTTGCGCGAAGTCTTGACTCCTCCGAACTTGTCCAGTACCAGATCGACGACACGTTTGTGTTCCAGATTCCCGGCGGCGGAGACAATCAGGTCATCGGGAGTGTAAAACTGTTTGAAGAAGGCCAGAACCTTGTCCCGATCCAGTTTTCCGACAGTCTGCTTGGTCCCTAGGATCGGTCGTCCCAGCGGCTGGTCCTTCCAGAAGTTCTGCATAAAGATCTCATGAACCAAGTCGTCTGGCGTGTCTTCAACCATCTTGATTTCTTCCAGAATGACGCCGCGTTCTTTCTCCATGTCGGCTGGGTCGAATTTCGGGTTCAGAATCAGATCCGAAAGAATGTCAAAAGCGATAGGCAAGTGTTCATCGAGCACTTTCGTGCTGTAGCAGATCGTCTCTTTGGCCGTGAACGCGTCCAGGTGGCCGCCAATGGAGTCAACCTGGCGGGCGATTTCTTCGGCGGTACGATGGGAAGTTCCCTTAAAAAGCAGATGCTCAATGAAGTGGGCGACGCCGTTGAGATCGGACGTTTCGCTCCGGGAGCCAATCTTCAGCCAGATTCCCATTGAAATCGACCGCACATGGGGCATCCGCTCAGAGAGAATGGTCAAGCCGTTATCCAGAACTTCTTTCTTGATCGTATTCATGAACTGGATTTCCTGCTTCGGATTTTGGGTGGAATTTGAGTCGTGTGAGGAGAAACGCAGCCAATGAGCCGTAGTGAGTTGGCCCAAAGTGTCGGTGCATCGACTCCCAGCCAAGCTAACACAACGACAGGGTGATTTCAACTGGAAATCCGGGCGGTAGAAGGGAAGGATCCATAAATAAGATACTTATTTTCAACTAAATAAAGGCTCTTCGTGGAATCGTGTGGGTCAAAGTGCCCCCCCCGAAAGGGCCGTCAGATCAGATTGGGTTCAGTGAGGCGGTGAGGATCTTGAGACGCAAATA
>VFZK01000044.1 GCA_016871215.1 Acidimicrobiia bacterium
CGCCGTCCCTCCATCACCGTCCTCTTATTCATTCCCAGCGCCTCGGCCACAGCTCTAATGCCACCACGGCCAAACCCGATCGCTTCGCTACCCGCCCATAACCTTCGGCCACGCTCGTCCATGCACGGCACCAACCGATCGTACTTTTCCCGTATCAACCGCTGTCTTTCTGCTCGCACTTTTTGATACAACCTTCGATCTTTTTTCCCGCCTTTCCAAATCGCTTCCTTCATACGCTGGGTTACCTTTACTCCACAATTTCCCAGCATTTATCGCGCGACCGACGGTCATTTGTTCAGCACTTTTTTGTGGTGCAGGTTATTTATTTAGGTCTCCTTAGGTAGAGCATCGGTCAGCCGGACGAACAGCGGCAGAGGACTGGCGCACTCCAAAACTGGCGAGCCTCCGAGAAGCTGCGAGGGCCGCGCAGCGTCTTGGAGTGCGGCCGTCTTCTGCCGCTTTGGAATCGGGAGTTGCGGTACACCGAGCTCGACGTCCAGATCGTTAAAGCGGCAGCTCGATTCCGATCCCCTGCGATCTGGCTCGACGATAGATCCGAATGGCAGTTGCCACATCTTCCAGAGCCAAACCCAGATTGACGCCCATCGTGCGTTCGGCTTCACGCTCGCGTCCCGGTTTCCTTCCAGCCACGAGTTCTCCCAGGTCGGCGTAGGCCGCAGGCGTGTCGCGAAAATAGCCCTCCTGCCGGTAATAGTTCATTTGGGCCAGATCGTCCGTGGCCAGCTTGTCGGCTTGCCGTAGCGCATCTGCCTGCCACGAAGAATCAAAGTCAACCAAAGAGGCAAAACTCCCCAGCATCAGCCAGCCAGCCTCAATTTCCGGTTTCGGGTCCTTGACGATCGGGCCGCTCGTGACGACGATATCGAGTCCCCTCACGGCTTCGGGCAACGTTTTCACCGGCTCGATCTCCAACTGCAAGTTCTCTCCCATTTCGCGGGCGAACCGTTCGGCAATCTCTGGGTAAAGATCGTAGGCCTTCGCCTTCCGGAGTTTGAAACAGCAGCTGAGCGCTTCCAGATTGCTTCTGCCTTGAACGCCACAGGCAACGATGCCGACAGTCGCGCTGTCTGGGCGAGCCAGGTATTTGGCGGCCAGAGCTGTGGCAGCTCCGGTTCTCTGGGCCGTGATCCAGGTGCCGTCCATGATCGCAAGTGGAATGCCGGTTTCTGGATCATTGAGAATGAGCAAACCGGTGATGTAGGGGAGGCCTTTAGCCTGATTGGCCGGATAGCCGGAGATCCACTTTAGACCGGCTGCCTCCAGGCTGGGGATGTAGGCGGGCATGGCATGGATGAAGGCGTCCGGGCGGGTATGGATGCCGGGCTTCGGGGGCATCTCGACTCGCCCATTGCCCTTTTCCCGGAACATGTCTTCCAGCGCCTCAATGATTTCCTGCATCGGCATCTGCACGGATTCCACGTCTTTGCGGGAGAGATACAAGACGGAGTTGGGATTCATGGCATTTACTGGTTGGTGGTTTGCGAGAAGCCGCAGCCGGATCCTGGCAGGAGTGCCGCTCAGCTTGCCTAGGCGCCTGAGGAAAACCAGGAAGCGGCGGTGCTAATGACCGTCGAGCGGACAAGATACCATGAAAGAAGCTGCGGCCCTACCTCCCGCCTCTGATGCTTCGTGCCTTGCAGTCCAAGCGCGACAGGTTGCATGGCAACCCAGCCGCCACGAGTTAGAGAGCTTCTGCTGCAGGATGCTGAGCTTTCCTGACGAGGCTGGCCGCGCCAACGACAGCCATAGTCGGATGTGGGAGGTCCCGAGGCCGACATCGAGCAGCCCTTTCTGAGCCAGGACGGAGCCACCGGTTTGTTCATCTGATGAGAGTCTTGTTCTGGGTTACCAGGCCGCGGAGTAGGGAGGAAGAGTCCTGAGCCGCGGATCTTCTACAGGACCGCCTATCGTGAAGTGATACAGACTCTGGCAATGCAGAGTTGTTAACCCGAGGACAGAGTGCATGGGATCGTCAAAGAAACAGCCGATCCCAGTACCACGCAGCCCGAGCGCCTCGGCTGCCAGATACAACACCTGGCCTACCACGCCACTTTCCCAAAAGAGCCTTGGGTAGAACCAAGCGCCGTATTCGCGTAACGGTCGCTCAAATTCGGAGATCATGCCGAGACTGAAACATCCGTCAGCCGCGATCGACTGATGGCAAGAGATGCGTTCGGACAATGTCCGCATGTCGCCTGCCTGCAGCCGGTAGAATTCCAGCATGCCGGGACAGGCTTCTGGCTTTTCCCAGCCGAATTCAGGTTTCATCGCCGCACGCAACGCTGCTGACCGCTCGCCGTTGCGGACCAGAAAATACAAGCCGCGATCAAGGTCCTCAACTCGATGTACGAACAGCGCCAGGTGGATGAGCGGCGCCCAGGGAAGCATGTCAAAAGGAAGCTGCTTTGGCGCAGCGACAACGCTGGCCAAGAGCTGATAGAAGGCCTCGCGACGGATGCTGGTTTGCCCATCCATGGCGACAGCGCTTCGGCGCTGATGAATGATCCTGCGCAGCGGAGCCGAGATCGCGTCGACTGCAGGCCGTTCTCCTGTTCGGAAAGCTGAATACACCCGATGGGTCGGCAGCTTCCTGGCTGCAGCCGCCACACGCGGTATCACGGGCCAGTCGATGTGGCTGCGGCTTAATCGGTTTGGTTTGCCGAGCCGCGGCAGTGAGGCAAAGAGGTTCAGGACTGCGCTCGCCAAACTCCACGCCCGCACCGCTGTTCCCTTTGGATGAATTGCCAGCAAGCAATGAGCTTCTTCAGCTTCGGCGCCCTGGGAGTCAGATACGCCTAATAGCGCTGCCAACGCATCGGTGCCAAGATCATCCAACAGCGTTGCTTGCCAGCCCAGAGCCGCTGCCGCGAGACTGACCGCCGCCATGGCATGTCCGGTGTCGTGCTGGCAGTAGCGATAAGCCCGTTCACCATACTTCCAGGCTTCACGCCAGTGTATAGAGGTGAAGCCGACGAGGAGCACGGCTTCTGGGAGGTCATGCGTCAACTGTTGCCAAGTCTCGAGGGAAAATTCAAGCCGCTTTTCCAGGGCGTGCTCGTCAGGAGCGTAGTGAGAGACCATCGGTGTCGTGCACAGGCCCGCGATCGGTCCACAGAGAAGATAACCTTCGGTCGGATGAAGGTTGCCGCTCGAGGGATTAATCCGCAATGCCCATGAAGAGTTTCCGAACTGCTTCCAAGCTGACAACGCCAGACTGTCATAGAAGAGCTGCGAGACGTGCCGGTGCGTGATGGGCTCTGGCAGAACCTCGCGCTGCAGGAAGGCTGCCTCGGAAGGGGCAGAGCCCAGGGGAACGCAATCGAGACGGATCAGGGGCGCGCCGTCGTACCGTCGAAAAGGGTTGGGCTGCGTTGCCCAGTCCAGCCGGCCTGGTCCCCGCGCGTAGGCATGAAAATGGTGCTTGGTGGCTTGGTGGTAGGCAATGACTTCGGCTAGTGCGTCAGACATCGTTGAGCTGTCGCGAACCCTCTTCGATCAGCGCCGGAACCCGCTCGATGCAGGTCAAGCATGCGCAAGACGCCTTTGCTGCAAGGGCTTCCAGCCCATGTGACGAGGGACGTCATCCGTCGCGCAAGTTCCCCACGGAGTGCGCCGGCAATGTACAAAACTCCAGGGCTGGAATCACAGCTTAGCGAGAAAATCGGGCCACGCCATTGCGCGCACTCCGGCGGCCACTGCTTCCGTCGCAGTTCTAACCCGAGACGGCTGATGCAGGAGAAACATTTCGACTGCACGCCCCCGTTTGCTTTTCATTGCCCCGGCCAGCCGTTGTACCGGCACGGCCATCTCCGGAGTGACGGTTTGCCCGGTCTTGCACTCGACTAAGGTGACCGTCCCGCTGCGGCCTGGTACGAGGAAATCGACTTCCAAACCTTGTTGGTCGCGGAAGCAATAGATTTCGCGCCGCCGGCCATGGTTCACCTGTGCTTTGACAATCTCGGAGGCGATGAAGCCTTCAAAGAGAGCGCCACGAAAAGGAGATTTGGCCAGCTCGGCCTCCGTCTCGATGCCCAAAAGGTGACAGGCGAGACCAGAGTCGGCCAGATAGAGCTTGGGCGACTTGATCAGGCGTTTACCGAGGTTTTCGTAGAACGGCGGTACGACGAGAATCTGAACCGTGGTCTCCAGTACGGCCAGCCACTGCGTTATGGTTGGGACGCTGACACCCAGCGGTGCCGCCAGGTCCGTTTTGTTGAGCACCTGGCCGTGCCGGCTGGCTAACAGGGCCAGAAACCTTCGAAACGTGGTCAGGTCTCTAACTGACGTCACGGCACGCACATCCCGTTCTAAATAAGTCTGCACGTAGGAAGCAAACCAGAGCGGAGCCATGCCCGGGCGCGCCAGCGCTTCAGGGTACCCCCCGCGCAACAGGTCGACCTTGCGGTGTTCCCGCGCCGAAAACGGCAACAGCTGCAGAACAGCGGCGCGACCGGCCATCGACTCGGTCACACCACGCATCAGGCCCGCCTCTTGTGATCCGGTCAGAAACCATTGGCCCATCCGACGAGGCCGAGTGTCCAGGCGCGCCCGCACCAGCGCAAAGATTTCTGGCACGTTCTGCACCTCGTCGAGAATCGCCGGCACCCGCACGCCGTCGAGAAAGCCCTGGGGATCAGCCCGCAGCCGGGCGACCACTGTTGGGTCTTCCAGCAGGTGGTAGTCGGCCGCAGGCAGGAGATGCTGCAGCAACCAGGTCTTTCCCGCCCGGCGCGGTCCTGTCAATATCACGGCAGGAAAGCTTCTGGCCGCTTTGAGTACCTGAGTTTCCAGCTCGCGAGGAACGTAGCGCATCGATGAGTATTCTAAAGTTTGGGTTCAGATTTCTCAAGTGGACATTCTGCGTCTGAGTAACACAAGAAGGACGGGCGGACGATCAAAACTGTGCTGACGACCGACAAACTCGAAGTTCCTGCCTGACTTTCGCAGGCATTGGACCGGCGGATCTGCTTGGCACCCCAGAACCGATCTCAGGAGCCCAACCGTGCTGCTGTGCCACGTTGGGCAGTCTAGACGCTCTGCGCCTCCGCCTGCCTCTGGCGCTCTGCCTAGATCATCTTGATAATCGCATCTTTGTCGTGTAGGCTCTAGTTCCTCCGTTGCCAAGCTGGCTTGGGTGTTCACTCTCATCGTGTTACGTAGGTTCCTAGGGGAATCTGTACTGCGCTTCGAGGAAACTGCTATGTCCGAAACCCTAGTTCAGTTACCAGCCCAAAGGTTTGGTCAGACCCAACGCCGCGACGCCTGGTGGTGGCAGCCTCTCCTGGTGTTCGTGGCTCTTTCTTCGTTTGTGATTTACGCCACCTGGGCGGCTCTCCAGGGGGACTATTACTCTTGGGGACCGTATCTTTCGCCGTTCTACTCGCCGGAAATCTTTGGAGTGTCGCCCCACAGCTGGTTCGGCCACCCGTCGGTTTGGTGGCCAGCCTGGCTACCATTTTCGCCAGCGATCCTGATTCTCTGGGCGCCGGGCGGATTTCGTCTCACCTGCTACTACTACCGGGGTGCGTATTACAAAGCGTTTTGGGCAGATCCGCCTTCCTGCACGGTGGGTGAGCCCCGCAAGCACTACCGGGGCGAGCGTTCCTTTCCCCTGATCCTGCAAAATGTGCACCGTTACTTTCTCTACCTCGCACTCTTGTTCTTGATTGTGTTGAGTCACGATGTCTGGAAAGCGCTGTGGTTTGCAGATCCACAGACGGGCGAGGTGTCCTTTGGCGTTGGACTGGGAACCTTGGTGTTGGCCGGCAACTTGGTCTTTCTTGGGGGCTATACCTTCAGCTGCCACTCGCTGCGGCATCTGGTCGGCGGGCGCATCGACCTGCTGGCGCCCGCAAGTGCCCGAGTTAAACTTTACGATTGCGCGAGTTGTCTGAATCGCCGGCACATGCTCTGGGCCTGGATGAGTCTGTTCTCGGTGGCATTCTCTGATATCTATGTCCGGATGTGCTCGATGGGCCTCTGGTCAGATTGGAGGTTGATCTGAATGGCCCAGTATGAGACCTACCAGTACGACGTTTTAGTGATTGGAGCCGGAGGCGCAGGTTTGCGCGCCGCCATCGAAGCTTCTGCGGCGGGCGTTGCCACGGGCATTGTGTGCAAATCGCTTTTGGGCAAGGCACACACGGTCATGGCCGAAGGGGGCATTGCCGCTGCTCTCTCCAACGTAGACGAGCGGGACAATTGGAAGGTCCATTTTGCTGACACCATGCGGGGCGGGCAGTACTTGAACAACTGGCGTATGGCGGAGCTGCACGCCCGCGAAGCGCCGCAGGGCGTTCGCGATCTGGAGGCCTGGGGCGCGTTGTTCGACCGGACGCGCGACGGCCGCATCTTGCAGCGCAACTTCGGCGGGCACAAATACCCGCGTCTGGCTCACGTCGGCGACCGCACGGGCCTCGAGATGATTCGCACGCTGCAAGACCACGGCGTCCATCGAGGAATCGACGTCCACATGGAATGCACGGTGATCACGCTCCTCAAAGACGGTGATCGCGTCGCGGGAGCCGTGGCTTACGACCGTGAGCGTGGCCGCTTCCGCATCTTCCAGGCTCGAGCCGTATTGCTGGCGACAGGAGGCATCGGCCGAGCTTACGAAATCACCAGCAACAGTTGGGAATACACGGGAGACGGTCTGGCACTAGCCTACGAAGCCGGCGCGGAACTGATGGATATGGAATTTGTACAGTTCCATCCGACCGGGATGGTTTGGCCGCCGGGCGTGCGTGGAATCTTGGTGACGGAGGGTGTTCGAGGGGAAGGAGGCGTGCTCCTGAACAAGGAAGGGCGGCGCTTCATGTTTGACGATATTCCGGAGCTCTATCGCAATCAAACTGCCGACAACGAGGAAGAAGGGTGGCGCTATACGCAGGGCGACAAGCAGGCTCGCCGCCCGCCAGAGCTGCTGACGCGGGATCATGTGGCGCGCTGCATTGTGCGTGAGATCAAAGAGGGGCGCGGAAGTCCCCATGGAGGTGTGTTCCTCGACATCTCCTGGATTCGCAAGAGGCTTCCCCACGCGGCCGAACACATCAAGAAGAAGCTGCCCAGCATGTACCACCAGTTCAAGGCGCTGGCCGACATCGAGATCACTCGCGAGCCGATGGAGGTCGGCCCCACCACGCACTACATGATGGGAGGCATCCATGTGGATGCGGATTCGCAGATGTCCACGGCCCCTGGCCTTTTTGCGGCTGGCGAGTGTGCTGCCGGCCTGCATGGCGCGAATCGGCTGGGAGGCAACTCTCTTTCCGATCTGCTCGTGTTTGGCAAACGGGCGGGCACTCATGCGGCAAGCTTCGCCCAAGAGCATGGCCCCACACGCATCGATCTGGAGGCAGCCGAGGCATCTGTGCGGCGGGCGCTGAGGCTGTTCGAGGGCAACGGTCAACCGGCGCTCGGAGATGGGCCCTATCGGATCCAGCAAGACCTGCAGGAAACCATGCAGCGCCTGGTGGGCATTGTCCGCACCGAGCACGAGATGTTGAGCGCGCTTGAGGCCATAGAACAGCTCAAGGTGCGAGCCCAAGCAGTGAGGGTGAGCGGCAACCGCGAGTATAACTCCGGCTGGCACACTGCCCTCGATCTGCCGAATCTGCTGATAGTGGCCGAAGCCATCACGCGTTCCGGGCTGGAGCGGCGCGAAAGCCGGGGAGCGCATTTCCGCGAAGACTATCCCTCCCAGGACCTGGCGCAGGGAAAGTTGAATCTGGTGTTGCGGAAGGGGCCCGACGGACAAATGCGCATTGAGCGCAGGCCAATTCCGCAATTGCCGCAACCGTTGCAGCAGATCATCGACGAAATGAAATGAAAGGACACCTATGGCCACTGCGACCTTTCGAATCTGGCGCGGCTCCCCTCAAGGGGGTCGGTTCGAGGACTACTCGACCGAGATTTCCGAAGGCATGGTGGTTCTGGACGCAATCCACGACATTCAAGCCAGGCAGGCCAACGACCTGGCGGTGCGCTGGAATTGCAAAGCCGGCCGATGCGGGTCTTGCTCGGCGGAAATCGACGGCCAACCCCGGCTGATGTGCATGACCCGTTTGAGCACGCTTCCGCTCGACCGGCCGGTCACTGTCGAGCCGATGCGCGCGTTCCCCGTGGTCAAGGACCTCGTCACCGACGTTTCCTGGAATTTCCGTGTCAAGAAGCAGATCAAAGCGTTCAATCCGCGTCCCCCTGACGCGCAAGACGGCTCCTGGCGCATGTTGCAGGAGGAGGTCGATCGCGTGCAGGAGTTCCGCAAGTGTATTGAGTGCTTCCTGTGCCAAGACGTTTGCCACGTTCTGCGAGAACATCACCTGCACGAGCAGTTCGTCGGCCCTCGCTTCTTCGTGCACATCGCAGGGCTGGAAATGCACCCGCTCGACACCGAGGACCGCGTTCCCGAATTGAGGCAGGCCCACGGCGTCGGCTATTGCAACATCACCAAGTGCTGTACCAAGGTCTGCCCAGAAAGCATTCGGATCACCGACAATGCGATCATTCCGCTCAAGGAACGCGTCGTCGATGAGTTCTACGATCCGCTCAAAAAACTGTTTGCAAAGCTCTGGGGGCTGGTCTAGCGGACCTTGACGGGAGGCATTCATGTTCGAGCTGAAGCCGCTATCCAAAGAGGCGATTCCTGCTGCCCTGGAGCGGGCCATGCGCTACCGGCTGCTGAATGAACCTGCCGAAGCCGAAAGCATTTGCCTTGATGTGTTGCGCGTTGAGCCGGAGCACCAGGAGGCGTTGGTTGCTCTGCTGCTAGCGTTAACAGACCGATTTGGGACGGGTTACCCGATCGGTTCAACTCAGGCTGAAGAGGTGTTGCGCCGGCTCCAAGACCCCTACGAGCAGAGGTACTACCACGGTTTGATTTGCGAACGCCGGGCCAAAGCCCAGCTTCGGCAAGGCTCGCCGGGAGCGGGCTTCGATGCTTACGAGTGGCTGCGCGAAGCCATGCGGTGGTACGAGGAAGCGGAGGCAATCCGTCCGCCCGGCAATGATGAGGCCCTGCTTCGGTGGAATGCCTGTGCCCGCGTGATCACAGGCAACCACCTGGCACCACGGCAGCCGGAGGAGATGGAACATATGTTGGAGTAAGCGATCTGCCGCGCAGCGGCGCTCGAGATCAGACATTTGGAATGTGGGAGCCGGCCTCCGGACGGCGACCAGAACCGCCATCCACGAACGGTCGCGGCCCAGAGGTCCGCTCCCACGTTCGCCATCTGCCGCTTCGTTGCTTTGAAGCTAATCATTGACGACGAGCGTGGAGGTTGGCCTGTTCCAAGAGCAAAGAGCCATAGTGATGCATCTCTTGGTGAACCGCATACTTTGAGAATGTCCTAACTCCATGCCCGCTTTCGCGGGCAGGACATCCGCTTCAAAGCTGAATCTCGAGATGCTACCGGAGCGGGTTGCTAATCGGAGACGTCGATTACGTCCCCTCTGGTTCCGCGAACAGAGTTCGACGTGCAGCCTCCGAGATTGCGAGCACCGCAGGATGCTTCAACTTGCGTTCCACGGTGATGGCGTAGAACTGCTCCTTGATGTCGCCAGCTCGGCCGAGCACCGAAACGCCGTACTGTCTTCTCACTTCGGGCTCAATGGCCGCCGGACCTGCGAAGATCCCGCGACCCGCCTGGCCGAACGCCTTGGCTTAGGCGCTGTCTTCGAACTCACCGACAACCTCAGGCCGGATCTGTTCGGCTTCGAACCAATGGTCGAGAGCACGCCGCAGCATCGTGTTTTCGGCGGGAAGCAGAAACGGTGCGCCCTCCAGGCTCGCCGGATACTTCCTCCGATAGCGGGCGGCCAACGCGGGGGTGGCAAAGAGCGAAACGCTACAACTTCCCAGAAGGTGGCTAAACGCCCGGACGCGCACCGAGGCGGGGGCCGGAGAGTCGGAAAGCACCAGATCAAGGTGGTGTTGCGAGAGGTCCACCATCAGCCGGTCGGGCTTGTCTTCGCGGCAGACGATCTGAATGGAACCTCCGAGGGAAAGCGCCGGCTCCAGCAGGCGGTAGGCGATCAGCTTTGGAACGACGTCTGCGACGCCAACAAACAGACGCATGGGCTGGCCTGTCGGCCGCCCTTTCAGCGTGTCAGTCAGCTCACGCCCGAGGCTGAAGATTTCCTCTGCGTAACGGAACACCACTCTCCCGACGTCCGTCAGCTCCAGAGTCCGTCCTTTCCGAGCGAAGAGCTTCTCCCCCAACGCGTTTTCCAGCAGCCGCATCTGGCCGCTGAGCGTGGGCTGCGCGAGCCGCAGCTTCTCGCAGGCGCGGGCGATGGTGCCTTCGCGGGCGATCATCCAAAAATAGTGCAGGTGATGGTAGTTGAGCCAGTCCATCGCGAATGAGACCTCGGTTTTATCAATGAACAAACTATCTATTTGTCGTATGTTGCGGTCGAAGCCAATAGTGGACTGGCAGCTGGGAAATCGGACGGCGTCCCAGGCTCCCGAAAGCGATGCAGGTCCTGGACCGAACGGCCCGCAGGGGAGACACGATACCATGAAAGAATCGGCGGCCCTGCTCTGCGATCCTGGCAGTCCTGGCAGGCGTGATCACACTGTCTGGACCGGTTTCCACAGCAGGTTGATCCCTGGCTCGCGACGAGAAGCCGGTTCCGACGACCTGTGGTGCGGACGCTCCGTGGTTTGCAGGTCGCAGGCATCGCAGCTACACTCCCGGAAGCTTTGTCCGGGTTCGCAAATCCCAGAAGGTCAACCCTGAGATGTCTCGGCTTTGTCCGGGCAGCAGCAGGCTCGCTAGATAGCCGGTGATGAAGAGAATCGGCTGGCTGAGGATACCGATCAGAAGGTAGTTGAAGGTGAAGTTGAAACCCAAGTCGACGGCTAGTGGACCACTCAAAGTGGCCCAACCGGTGAAGAGAATACAGCAGGCAATTCCGACGTAGGCGCCACGAGTTGTGGCTTTGCGGGTGAAGAACCCCAGCGCGAACAGACCCAGGATTCCTCCAGCCACGATCGTGATCAGCGTCAGCCCTACTTCGGCTGCAGACACCGAACGAGTTCGGGTTAAGAGAACGGCGATCATTGTCGTAACCACGCCGGTTGCCAGCACGGCGCTGCGGCCGAATGCCAGCCGAGATCGATCGCTCGATTGAGGGAGGAAGTGAGTGAAATAGTCGCTGGTGAGCACGGTGGAGATGCTGTTGAGATCGGCGCTGACGCTAGACTGGGCTGCGGCCAGAATGGCCGCTAGAATCAGGCCTACGATGCCCGCGGGAAGTTGGGTGGCAACGAAGTATGGCAGGATGTTGTCGGGCTTTGCCGCGATTTCGGCTGGCAACGCTGCACCGGTCGTGCGATAGAACGACCACAGGCAGGCGCCAATCAACATGAACGTCATCCAGACCGGCAAACAGGACACCGCTCCGACCAGGGCGCCTTGTTGAGCTTCGCGATCGCTGCGGGCGACCAGATAGCGCTGCACGATGTTTTGGTCGATGGTATAGCTTCGCCCCATCATCGTCAGCCCCGCCAGCAGCCAGATCCAGACCGTTGCATCCTGGTTGTAAAGGCTCTGCCAGCTCCAATCGAAGTTTCCCAGGCCGAACTTTCCGCCCGCGTAGGCGGTCGAAAGGACCGACACAGGCCCCGCAGCCGGCTGGAACAGGAGAATGGCCAGAATCAGGAACATCCCTCCCAGAAGAACAACGCCTTGCAGCACGTCGGTCCAGACGACCCCTTCGATGCCACCGACCATCGTATAGAGCGTTGTCAGCAGGCCGAGTCCGACAATCACTTTGGGAATGTCCCAGCCGGTCATGACGTCGATAGCGATGGCGGCGGTATAGAGTGTGATGCCCAGGTCGAGCACCCGCAGCAGGACGAAGCCGGCGGAGGTGTAAAAACGGGCGCCATGTCCGAAACGCCGTCCGAAGTACTCGTACGAGCTCATGCCGATCACGCGGCGGTAGAAAGGCACGACGAAAAGGACCACGAACAGAAGGATGAAAGGAAGGACCAGATGGGAGGGAAGCAGGTAGAGATTGCGCGCGAACACGGCGCCAGGGTGAGCTACGAAGCTGGCGCTGCTGATCACCGTTCCCAACATCGTGAACGCCACAGCCCAAGCCGGAATACGGCGATTTGCAATGAAATAGTCGGCTGTGGTCTTCTGGCGTCGCACCATCCAGAAACCCACGCCCATCGTGGTTCCTAAATAAACCAGCGCCACCAGTGTGTCGAGGAAGCTAAGGTAACCTGTCATGCGTTGAGGTCTTGAGGTCCGTTAGTGTGATCGCTGGTCCGAAAATGCGAGCGGGCCCCAGTATACCGGCGTGCGCACCGCAGTCAATCGATTCCTAGCAGATTGCTGAAAGACTCTTTGTGCAAGGAGGCTCCGGCTGAAGCGGCGGTCTGTGACCGCCAGCCACGGGCTGCAAGCCCGTGCTGGTCTAGACCTGGTCTAGGCCACCATATCGTCATTCCCGCGAAAGCGGGAATCCAGCCTTACTGTGGGTACCGGTACTTGAGGGTACAGCCCCAACCATCTCTGGGCTCCCGCTTGCGCGGGAGCGACGGCTTCGATGTAGCATGGGCATCTTGCTCATGGGGAGCAAAATGCAGAAACTCTAGCGCGACGCTCATAGAGCGCTGCTACAGTGAGTTCTTCAGCAGCCTGCTGGACTCGGTTATGAAGAAGGTGGAGCCCTTACTGACGCGCGGGGTACTGATTTGCTTTCACGGGTTGTTCAATAGAGCTCACTAGCCCGACCGCAAGTCAGCGCTTAGACAAGACGTTGGATTCTGGGAGTTCGTCGTTGACAGGGGAGCATAGGCTCCTCCAAAATCCGAAAGTTTTCTATCGCTTCAGTTGCACGGTGGTGCAGGACTGAGAGAGTCTGACGCCGGAAAAGTGTCAAGGGCGGTTAATGTCGTTCACTTTCCCGAGCCTGTCGGAGCAACTCCACAATGACACACCGAATTCGAGTTCTGATTGCCAAGATCGGGTTGGATGGCCACGATCGAGGAGCGAAGGTCGTGGCGCGTACTCTTCGCGATGCCGGCATGGACATTATCTATACCGGGCTTCATCGAACTCCCGAAGAAGTCGTCACAGCCGCCGCTCAGGAAGACGTCGACGTCATTGGCATCAGCCTGCTTTCGGGTGCTCACATGACGCTGGTTCCGCGTATCTTCGAACTGCTGAAAGAAGCGGGCGCCGAAGATATCCCTGTGGCGGTGGGCGGCGTCATCCCCGACGACGACGTTCCCAGGTTGCGCGAACTGGGCGTGGCGAGCGTGTTTCTCCAGGATACGCCGCTGGACGACCTTGTGAAGAGAATCCAGGAGCTGGCGGCATCTCGCCAGTCCCGCTAGTTCCATGCCTTCCATTGACCTGCAGCGGATAAAGCGCGAGCGCGGCGTCGACCTCACGGTCTGGCCGCCGCGCTACGATCCAGTATACCGGCCTCAAACCACGGAACAGCACTGGCTGCCTGAAATCGAATGTGCCGCTCCGGCAGACCGCGACGAAGTCATTCTGCTCAAGCTGAAGCGCCAGGTTTCGTATGCCTGGGAGCGAAGTCCATTTTACCGGCGCCGCTGGCAGGAAGCCGGAGTTTCCCCAGATACTTTGAAGAGCCTCGCGGACTTGAGCCGGTTCCCGGTCGTTCAGAAGTCCGATCTCCGCGAGGCTCAATCGAGAGCCGGTCCATTCGGGGACTACTTGTGCATCGATCCTGCCGAGGTCTCGCGAATCCACGGCACCAGCGGCACCACCGGGCTACCGACGATCTTCGGTGTGGGCGCCAGCGACTGGGAGCGGATCGGGGAAGCGCATGCCCGCATCATGTGGGGTGCGGGGCTGCGGCCCGATGACCGAATCATGATCTGTTCGTTCTTCAGCCTGTACGTGGGTTCCTGGGGGTCTCTCAAGGGAGGCGAAAGGCTCGGCGCCACGCTGCTTCCGTTTGGCGCCGGCGTTTCTGGCCAGACACTGATGGCGGTCAACTGGGCGCGCCGGCTGAGATTGACGGCATTCTACAGCACGCCTTCCTATGCGCTGCATTTTGCCGAAACAGCGAAGCGCGAAGGCTGCGATCCGCGAAGTTTCGGTTTTCGGACGCTGTTTTTCTCGGGCGAGCCGGGGGCCGGAATCCCGGCAACCAAGCGGCTGATCGAAGAGACGTTCGGAGCCCGCTGCATCGACATGGGGAGCATGGCCGAGATGTCGCCCTGGATGACCAACGGCGAGTGCCAGTACCGCACGGGGATGCACTTGTGGCAGGACCTCGTGTATACCGAAATCTGCGATCCGGCCACCTTCAAACCAGTCGATTCGGGCTGCGAAGGCACGCCGGTGTATACCCACCTGGAGCGAACGTCCCAGCCCATGATCCGGCTTGTCTCCAACGACCGTACACGCTGGACCAGCGGCTCCTGTGCCTGCGGAAGAACCTACCCGAGACTGCCCGACGGGCTGTATGGCCGTTACGACGACATGTTCATCGTTCGAGGCGAAAACGTCTATCCGAGCGCCGTGGAAGATGCCCTGCGCAGCGTCGACGGGTTCGGCGGCGAGTTCCGCGTCGTCATCTCCCGGCAGGACAGCATGGACGAGCTCCTCGTTCGGGCCGAATATCTTCCCGAGAAGAATTCTCCCGAGGAACTCGAACGGTTGCGGCTCACCATGCGAGATCGCTTGCGTTCGCGTATTGGAGTCCATCCAGTGATCGAACTGCTGCGGCACGGCTCGCTGCCTCGCACGGAGTTCAAAGCCCGGAGAATCATCGACGATCGCGACTTGTACCACCGCGGCCTCGCCCAGGATCGCAAATGACCCTCAACCTCGAGAGTCTGGCAGCGGATATTCTAAAGGGGTCAGCCCGGGCGCTGGCGCGCGGACTCACGGTGGTCGAGAAGGGAGGCGTGGCTGCTGAAGCTCTCAGCGAAAGGATTTACCGCCACGCGGGCGCGGCCCACGTCGTGGGCATTACCGGTAGTCCGGGGACTGGCAAGAGCACCCTGGCGCGTGCTCTGGCCCGTTTGGCCCGGGTTCGAGGTCTCACGGTCGGGATCGTCGCTGTGGATCCCTCTTCTCCGTTCTCAGGCGGCTCGATTCTAGGGGACCGCATCCGGATGAACGACCTGTCGATGGACCCGGGAGTCTTCGTTCGCAGCATGGCCACGCGCGGAGCGCTGGGTGGGCTTTGCCCGGCTGTAGCAGACTCTGTCGATCTGATGGACGCAGCCGGCAAGAAACTGGTCATTGTCGAGACGGTTGGCGTTGGCCAGGACGAAGTTGACATCATGGAGCTGGCCCAAACGGTCCTGGTGGTCAGCGTTCCCGGCCTGGGCGATGACATTCAGACTTTGAAGGCAGGTATCCTGGAGATTGCCGATCTGCATGTCGTCAACAAGGCCGACCGGCCTGAAGCCAGCCGCCTGGTTGCAGATCTCAATTCCATTGCCATGCTGGCCGCGCCTGTCCAGCGCGCCTGGGTGCCACCGGTCTTGAGTTGCGTCGCTGTCCGCGAAGAGGGAATCGAACCGATTCTGGACGCCGTCACCCAGCACGCAGCCGCGCTCCGAAACTCCGGTGAGATGGAATCCAGGCACCGCCGGATCGTCAAGGCGCGCGTATTGCGAATTGCACAACAGCTTCTCAAGAGTGCGATTGGGAATCCAGGCAACGATTCGGAAGCGATGCTAGGGCGAGTGGCTCGGCGCGACTTGGGGCCTCATGCCTGCGCGCGCGTGCTTCTGGCATCCATGGCCGCCTTCAACGAAGCGTCCCGAGACGCCGCCGATCCACTGCGCCCACCTCAAGAATCATCCGCCCGGTAGCCGCACGCCGTGCGATCTCTGGCTGTTTCGGTTCTCCCTTGCCGTTTCGCTTTCGCCGGCACGAAGACTGTGATCCAGGAGGTTCAAGCATGTTTAGCAAGGACGTGGTGGAGAAAGCGAAGTCGATGCGCGCCGAGTGGGAAGCAGGGGAACTGCACCGGTTTCTTCAGCGCCAGCCGGAATCCGGCTCTCACGATCACAGCGGGTCGGGCCTTCCTCTGAAGCGCGTCTACACTCCGGAGCATGTTGCGGACACGAGCTTCGCAGACATCGGTTTTCCCGGCGTCTATCCTTTCCTGCGCGGACCGTACCCAACGATGTACCGAGGCCGCGAGTGGACGATGCGCCAGATCGCAGGCTACGGCACCGGAGCCGACACCAATGACCGCTTACGATATCTGATTGCTCAGGGACAGACAGGCATCTCGATCGACTTCGACATGCCCACTCTGATGGGCTATGACTCCGACGATCCTCGCTCTCTGGGCGAAGTTGGCCGTGAAGGAGTCGCGGTCGATACGATTGAGGATCTGGAAGCTCTGTTTGAGGGAATCGACCTGGAAGCGATCTCCGTGTCGATGACCATCAACCCGACGGCCTGGATTCTCTTGGCCATGTATGTGGCCCTGGCCGAATCCCGCGGCGATGATTTGAACAAACTATCGGGCACCGTCCAGGCCGACATCCTGAAGGAATACATCGCTCAAAAGGAATGGATCTACCCGATTCGCCCCTCGATGCGGCTCGTGCGGGACATCATCGTCTACTGCGCGCAGAACCTGAAGCGTTACAATCCCATCAACATCAGCGGCTATCACATCTCGGAGGCAGGCGCCAATTCGGTGCAAGAGGTGGCGTTTACCATCGCCAACGGCATCGCCTATGTCGACGAGGTGTGCCGCGCCGGGCTCCCCATCGACTCCTTTGCACCCCGGCTGGCGTTCTATTTTGTGGCGCAAGCCGATTTCTTCGAAGAGATCGCCAAATTCCGGGCGGCTCGCCGAATTTGGGCGAAGATCATGCGCGATCGGTTCGGAGCCCAGAAGCCAGAATCCATGCGGCTGCGCTTTCACTGCCAGACAGCGGCCATGACGTTGACAAAGGCCCAGCCGCTGAACAACATCGTGCGCACTGCGCTCCAGGCTCTTTCTGCTGTTTTGGGTGGGGCCCAATCGCTCCACACCAACGGCTTGGATGAGGCCTACGCCATTCCCAGCGAAGAGGCGATGAAGGTGGCGCTTCGCACCCAGCAGATTATTGCTTCCGAAACGGGCGTAACCAGCGTCATCGATCCGCTGGGCGGATCGTACTACGTCGAAGCGCTGACCAACCAGATCGAAGCGGCCGTCTTCGAGATCCTCGCCAAAGTGGAGGCGATGGGTGGCACCGTGAAAGCCATTGAGGATGGCTACTTCCAACTGGAGATTGCGAACTCGGCCTACGAATTCGCTCGCCGCAAGACCACCGGAGAGCGAACGGTGATTGGAGTGAACCGGTTTGTCGAGGAGGCAGGATCGGCGCCGCTTCAGATTCACCAAGTTCATGCAGAGGTTGAGCAACGCCAGGTCGAACGCGTGCGCCGAGTCCGTGCGCAACGCGACAATGCAAGAGTTGCCGCGCTGCTCGACCGCCTGGAACGGGAAGCGCAGGATGCGTCGACGAATCTGATGCCGGTGACAATCGAATTGGTAAAGGCGCGGGCGAGCATGGGCGAGATTGTCCAGCGGCTCCGAAAAGTGTTCGGCTCCTACGTCGAACATCCTGTCTTCTAGCCTCTGTTGGTGGCGGCGTAGCTCACGTCTCGGTTCAGATTCCTTTGCCGTGCTGTCGTTTCTGTCTGCGTAGTCTTCCCACCGACGCTGAAATTAGAGTAGTAGGCCCAAGCCTCTCTGGGCTCCCGCTTCCGCGGGAGCGACGGCTCTCACGCGGCGTGAGCATCTTCCCCCTACTGGTCTTCGGTGAGAAAGGTTGCCTGACTGGCTCTGGAGTGCAGCAGCCGGCCCTGAGGATTGGTGCACAACAAAACGGGCCAACCTTTTAGATCCTTCGAGCTACGCGCAGCGTCCTGGAGTGCGGCGGTCCTCTGCCGCTTTCACGTCGAGTTTTGAGGATGGCAAGATCGCTGTCGCTCGACGACACCAAATTGCCACAGACTAAGCGCCGCCGTTCGCAAAACAGAATATCTGTGAAGCTCGGAAAGAATCCGGTCTGGATGCCCGCCTGCACGGGCCTCACGCGTGGGACGCCAACTGACTCGCCCCCCAGCTCCCTGCTCACTTGCGCTCGACTCTGATCTCCACTGTTTTGATGCTATTCAGCAGGCTTGTTTCTTTCGTTCTGAGGTCCAACACGCCCAGGTGGTCGTATGCCAGCAGAAGCGTGTTCGGAGTCACTTCGACAAGGCCGGTATAGCCGGTGGTGCCGGGAGAAGAGGCGTGCCCGGGAATCATCGGTCCAACGTGCCCCGGTCCGCCAGTGAAGATGTCCATGTGATGGCCCCACGTCTGTCCATGATTGTCACTAAGAGCAACGTGGACTCCGGGTCTGCCGAAACTCACGGCGGCAATCCCGCTGTCGAGCACCACGATGTTGGGAGCGACGCCGTTGAATCCCATCTTCTCAGGCTGGCTCCACGTCTTGCCTTGATCCTTGGACCGGCATTGGTACAGTGGCTGGCCAGGGTAGTCGGATCTGAGGATGCAGAGCAGATCTCCGTTCCGAAGCTTTGCGATTGCCGGCTCGTAGGTATAGCCATCGCCGGGACTCTCCCGGTCGTACGCAATGGTGGAAAAATACCTCCAGCTGTCTCCTTTGTTCTCAGACTTCAGAAGCACCACCCGGCATTTCCTGACCGTTGCAGTCAATTTCAGCTCCTGGTATCGAATCAGGGGCAAGTCAAATGCCCCGCGAATCGGCACCTCCCTCGTTTCGCTGTTGGCAAACGGGCCGTAGTACGCCGCCAGTAACTCTCCTGTCGCAAGCTCCACGACCGGTCCGAAGAAAGCGGCCCGTGCGTAATATCTGCCAGGCTCATCTCCTTTGACCTCGGGCTCCAGTCCGGCCGGAAACTCGACCGGCGCTTCGAAGAACTCTGAGAAGGTTTTCCCTCGATCTCTGGAGCGGTAGGTGTCGGCAACGAACCGGTTCTGGCCTGTAACGGTCAGCTGGAAAGGAAGCTCCAGAACGGTTCCGTCGCGCAAAGCCACGTGTTCCAGCTCCCGCCCATTGCCATGCGGAGGCCGGTGCTCTCGAAGAAATCTCCAATTTCGACCCAAATCGGTTGACCGCAGTGTTATGGCGATGATGTCAGCGACGCTCTTTCGAACGGCATCGGGATACACTCCGATGTGCACGTGCAAGCTCCCGTCCAGCATCCTGCTGAGGCCTGGAAACCAGTGGATTCCCAGTGATTCGCTGACCGTGCGCGTCTCTCCCAGCGAGACCTTCAACGATTTACTTTCGTCTGCTCTCAACGTTGCAGCGCACAGGCACGCAACAAGCAGCGCTCGCCAGCCATAGCGGACTGCGTGGCAGCAATGGTTCTGTGTTCGGTTGATCATCGTCGACTCCGCTCCAGCTCACTTTCATTCGGTGCAATTGGGATCTTCTCAGACGCACGACCCGCGAAACGAGAGTCGCGCCAGGGCTGTTGAAAAACGGTCAAACTTGAGGGCCAGCTTAACATTGCTGAGGCGAGCGGCGTAGTTATTGATAAACTTCTCCAAGCCGGAGACGGTCGCCAGACCAGCAGACGCACCCCTCGATCTCCGGCCCGAAATCATACGGTCAAGACCTCGGTCTATTCGATTCAACCCCTGCTGG